>JARJMV020000066.1 GCA_029335935.2 bacterium | reverse complement strand
CGCCCTGTCTCCTCCAGCCGCACTTCGGCCACAAGCGCAGGCAAAACCAGCTCGATCCCGCCGATACTATCGCACTCCTCACGCACAATCTGCTCGATTTTGCGACTCACGCGCCAGCCGAGCGGCAGGTAGGTGTACACGCCCGCGGCGACCTTGCGAATGAACCCTCCTCTGAGCAGTAATCGATGGCTCGGCAACTCCGCCTCAGCAGGCGCCTCGCGTAAGGTAGGCATGAAATAGTGCGATGCTCGCATAGAACCTCCGTTCGGGGGATAGTGTACCCTGAATGGCGTCGTGCGATTATGCGGACTGCTTGCTCCCAAGTGGAACACGCCTCCCGCACGGCGTGGAGTTCGCCGCGTCGGGAGGCGTTGCTGCTAACGAAGTTCGGATGCACTAACTGTTCGGGTTGTCTGCCGACGGGTCTTGGTTGAGGCGTATGGTGCGCCCGCCTGCGGCAGGGATCGATGGGTGCTGATCCATAAACACAGTGTGAGGGATGTTCTTCACATGCCCATCGGCAAACGACACATTCCAGTTCTCAGGGATGGGTCCGCCGTTGGGTCCCTTAGAAGTGCCGTGCCACATGGCGAAGGCATCGAAGAACATGATAATCTCGGCTGGTCGCGCCACGCCCGCGAGCGTCTTGGGGCTGAAGGTCCACTGATTAGGAGTGCCTCCGCGCAGGCGGTCAGAGTAGTTGTAGACGAGCCATGTGTTGTACATGTAGTCATGCCCGAAGAACTGATAGTGGCGCAGCCCTGTAAGCTCGAACAGGCTGTTCTCGCCGCCGTTCGCCACGACCACCGTCGAATCGGCAGGGCAGTACCAGATGCCTTTCACTGTGCGCGATTGCATAATCTCGGGGCGTGTTTGAGCGACGCCTGCCTTGATATACGGATCGACCATGCGGTGGATGTAGAACGGGTAGGGCTGGTCGGTGGGCAAGCCTACAGGGCGCGGCGGCGCGTTGTCCACCAGTTGCCCTATCGGCAGGTAGCGCAGCCCAGCGATGTTGTTGCCGCTGTTGTAGCAAAGGATGCCGCGCGGGTCGATCCAGCAAGGCGTCGAGCGCAGCCACGCGTTGCGCATCGCAGTTTGCCGTTATATGCGCTTTCTGAAGGGTAGACGATGCTGTTCATATCATTCAAGGCAACACTTGGGTCTTGAGCGTTTACGCTTCTCCCTCACAACCCATGCTCGCCCTCACCAAAAAAGCCGCGCCTCGATTGTAGAGGCGCGGCTGGAGACATGCGATGTTGAAGAATACTTAGCGCTTGCGACAGCGCAAGCCGAGAAGGCTAATCAGTCCTGTGCCCAACGCAACCATGCTCGCAGGTTCTGGCACAACCTCGAACTGGATATCTTGGAAGCCGCCGCTCAAGTTCGCTGTGCCCGCATACGAATCGTGATAGCCGTCCCAGAGAACCGTGTAGTCCACACGCAGGGTCACGATGTCACCGATGTTGTAGGTGGAGAGATCCAACACATAACTGTTGCTCACTGCGCCGATGCCTTTGGTCGCAGTTCCCTCGTTCACGGCGAAGGTGGTCAGCGCGCTCGTACCCGATTGCACGGTGCTGCTGTTGACCTTGAAATCCGCCACGATATAGGCGTCGTCGCGGAAGGGCGAGTCGATCGCGCCGAAGTATGCGCCGCCAGCAGCCTGTCCACGAAACACTTGAGCGCCCAGTACACTCCAGTTAATCGTAATTGTTGAATTGAGGTTTTTGTTCACCTGCAGACCAGGCGTAATCAAGTCATCGTCAGGAATACCAGCGAGTCCGACGGTAGGCGCAACGCTCAAGGATAAGCTTGCAGCGTTGTTCGCCTGCGCACGGGTAAATGTGGACAGGTCGCCGCCGAATGCAGGCTTGTTGGAGAGCTGCTCCGTGCGGAAGAAGTGCCCTGAGCCAACCCAGGTGGTGAAAGTTGCCACTCCCGCAGGGTTGTTGGTTGTCACGGTTCCGAATCTACTCGATGGTAGACGCCAGTAGCTGCCCGCGCTGGTACCGCCGTTTCCAGAGAAGCGTAGCACGAGCCGTCCGAACGGGTCGCCGCTGCTGAACGCCGTCACATCACGACGCCAGGTCCAGCCGTTGCCTGTACCTGCAGTTGAAGTGTCGGTCAGACGCCATTCCGCGTTGGTGAAGACGCCAGATTGCGGACCGGAATTGGTTTGGGAGAGACTGAAGTCCACATTATCGGGACCTGCGTTGTTGAACACCAAAAATTGCTGTCCAAGCGCAACAGAGATTGTGAGCGCGCTGCCCACAGTCAAGCCGAGCCATCGATTCTTGTGCATAGTTCATTACCTCTCGTTTCAGGATAGGAAGCGTTTCTGCGTGCTTCCACCCAGATAGACTCAGCAATTTGCTCACAGCGGACAGGGGTCTAAGGGGTTTGGGCGAAGTTTAACCGAAGTTTAATGAGTCGCCCCCCTGCAGAGGGTGCAGGGGGCGTGGTGTCGCAGCCTGAAGCGTCCGTGCGTCAATCACTTTGTTACGCGTCGCGCGCCAACATAGCGTTGGTGGTAGTAGCCAGAGTTGAGTGTGTCGATGCGCACGCGTCCCCGCGCACTGGAGGCATGGACAAACTTGCCGTTGCCCATATAGATGCCCACATGGGAGATTCGGTTGCCGCGTGTGCGGAAAAATACCAGGTCGCCCGGTCGAAGTTCGTTGCGGGAGACGGGCTTGCCCACACGGTATTGCGCGGCGGAGTTGTGGGGCAATCGTATGCCGTGCTGCCGATAGATGTGGGCGGTGAACCCAGAGCAATCGAAGCCGCGCGCGCCGCTGCCGCCGTAGCTGTAGCGCGAACCGAGATAGCCGAGTGCGCGACGCACCACGCTGGGAGCCTCGTCCGACTCGACGCTCGAAACAGTTTGTGTTCGCGACGGCTGACGCGAATGCGCCGACTGCGGACGCGGGGTGTCGCGCCGAGCCGTGGAGGAAGTCCGGGG
>JARJMV020000058.1 GCA_029335935.2 bacterium | reverse complement strand
GGTGTAAACATTGCTCTCAATACGAATTTCTGAGATGTCTTCTATTGAAACACCTAAGATGAAAGAAATGTACTCCTGCAAGTCGGTTGTTCGGAAAAAATCAAATAGATACTCGCGCTTACATTCAAGCATCTGACAAAGGAACCTGTCCTGCTCATTCTCACCAAGTGACTTTTTGCTGCGAATTCGGCGTAAAATTGGATGCTGTGGAGAATTATCTATCAACATCTCCAACCACTCCAGCAAGAATGGCTTCATAAACGCCTCTACTGGTATAATCAGCGGCTTCATTTCCACCAGCCCTCCCCTACACTTTATATTACCCCTTCGCCATTCGGATTCCCCAGCCCCAGGCGCGTGCTTTGTCGATGCCTGTGAGTTGGCACTGTTTGCTCCACTCCTGCCAAATGCGAGAAATTTCGCCATAGTAGTTCTTGGTACGGCGGCTGCGTGGGGGTGGGTTGTTTGCCATCTCCTTCAGATATCGCGTCATCGCCTCCTCATCGCAGCCTTTGAACAGGTAGTACCCCAACGCTTTCTCCGCCTCGTTGAGGTCTATTTCCGCGCGGCGGAGCATGTTCGCCAGCCGCTTTGCTTCCTTCATAACGGCGTCCCAGTTTGGCATCGCGCGCCTCCTTGTTTAGTAGGGGTCGGCAGGGGCAGGGTTGTTCAGCCCCTCTTCGGCAAGAACATTGGCTAACGCTTGCAGAGCCTCGCTGTCCAGCAACTCGCTTGCATTTTTCGTGTATTGCTTCACTCTTTGCTCCAGAGGGTTCCCCTCAAGTACCGTCGCTTGCGCCAGACGCCCTGTTTGCTGGATCGCTTGGTCGCCATGCAGCAAGCGCAGCGCGTTCAGGGTCAGTTTGACAGAACCCAGCCCGACAGGCTTGCCGCCTCCGAGCTTGAGGGGAAACCTGTACTGCGGATGCAACCCCAGCGCCGTGAGTAGCACGCCCAGCTCCGCTTCGCTGAGGTTGATAAAGTGAATGCGCAGGGGTAGTTGAGTGCCTGTTTTGATGCAGGTGCGTGGGTCTGGGCCCTGCGCGGGCTTGGCGTGTGCGTAGAACTTGCGCCCGCTCGCTCGGTCATCAGAGTCGAGGTATCTTGGGGGCAAGCCGCGTGTGCCCCGTGCGGGCGTCCAGAGCAGGGGTGTACCGATAAGTACCAGCGAGCCGGGCGGCGCCACGGCGTCCTCGATGCTCACATGACCCTGATAGTCCTGCGCCCCGAACAGCCGACAGGCTAAGCAGAGACTGTCCACTTTGGAGCAGCCCGCATAACCGTTGGGAAGATAGGAGCGGTACTTATTCTGCACGATGCGCACGCACGAAGCGGTTATCGCCTCCACGATGCTCCGCACCGCACCTTTAATTGATGAGCCGGGAATGAGGTATCGGCGTCGCACCGTTGCGTTGTCGCGCACGCGCTTGGACGCTTGGAGCGCGGCAAGGTACTCCTGATTGCCCGCCTTTACGAAGTCCGTATAACCCGAGCCGACATGCACGGGTGTGAGTGTCTCCATCGTGAGCTCCAGCGTCCCGCTGAGCAGGTCGCGTTGGATTTGATCCTGCCCGACACCACTCTTGCGGTCTGGACGCTTGCTCGGAAAGCCGACAAACTCATAGGGTTTTTCGCCGTTCATCGTTTCACCTCACCAGCTATAGGTATCGATTCCTGCGTAGCGTATATAGCGCAGGCGGTGTATGGAGTCGTAGTAGTAGCGCACGAGGGCGACGACGCGGTGGCGTTTGGCACGACTGGGTTCGAGTTCGATCCCGTAATCGAACACGGTGGGGTAGGCGACATCGATGAGGCGGCTTGTTCGTCCTCCGCTCAGCGGCGGGTCGCCCAGCAGGATGTGTTTCGCCTTGTCGCTTGAAGGACACTCTTCGCAGAGCGGCCACTCGCTGTCGGGCGTGTTCAGGTCAGTCTGCTCGGTGAGTAGGAGTATCGTTGTGTGGGGGGCGTGTGTCAGCAGGCGCAGTTCTGCCTCGCTGTTGAAGAGGCTTAGCCGTTGCCAGTCGATTTGAGGCAGGCTTGCGTTCAGTCGCTGGGGGAGGTACATCTGCGTTTCGCTCCAGCCGAACCACCATGCCCCGTTGTTCAGGTTCAGGCTCTGCCAGACCTGCACGGGGTCGGTTAACCCACCGGTGTATCGGTATACTCTACCTAGCATTCTGGACCTCCTGCACCCAGCGCGGCGCGGCGTCGGTGAGCCACTTGCGGATTTGCTCATCGCTATCGCTATCTGCTTGGTAGTAGAGCGAGTTGCGCTGAGCCGCGTTCAACCCCTGCATATCGAGCGTGTCGCTCTCGGGAAGTCGGTAGCTGTTGCGCACATCCTTTGGGGCGATTGCACCGACGCCGAGAATCGCGCCTGCTGCCTGTTGCGCGAATCGGAACTGAGCGCGGACGAACTCGATGCGCACGCGCCCCAGCCCGCGCGACTTGGCGTGCCCCAGCGCGACCAATCCGTCGGCGATGTCCAACAGCGCTGCGCCGAGCAAGCCCAGCTGCCCAATCGTGAAGTTGCGCAGGACGATGCGCCCCTCGAAACGCGCGTCGGTCACCACCTCCAAATCGAACGGTCCGACGGCGACGGCGCCTGTGATGCGGTCGATCGCCACGCCGAAGCGCGACTCGCTGAGCGGTTCCACAGCGGGATAGAGGTCGCTCATCTGCACCCGCGAGGCGATGCCTGTGTTGCCGAAGAGCTTGCAGGCATAGCACGATTCGCGATAGAGGTGGTCGGCGGGTTCCTGGTCCTCTTTCAAGTTCTTCTGGCGTAGGCAGAGCTGCCGAGCGTCGACATAGCACGCGGATTGCGCATCGAGGGTACGCAAGAGCCGTTCCGCGTGCGCCCGCACAACGCCGCGCAGGCTGGAGCCGGGGATATAGACCACCTCGTCGATGTCGCCGCTGGGGGTGCGGCGGCGCGTGCGCACGAACTGCATATCGGGCAGCGCAGGGTCGATACTCGCCTTCTGCCCCGACTTGATGAGCAACGGCGTCTGCGGCACGATTGCGATTTCCAAGTCCAGTTGGTTATAGAGTCGCCCATGCATCGCTATTTCCCTCCTGTGAGCGCGTTAACGAGCTCCTTGAGCGCGTTTTCGCGGCGTGTGGCGTCCAGCTCTCCCATCGCGCCCGTTAGTAGATAGTCCTTGAGTGTATCGCGGTCGATCCACTCGTAGCGTGCCTCTTCCAAGACGACATGCCCCAAACCGCGCCCCTTGAAACCGCCGATGAGGATTTCGCCGCGCTCCAACGCCCGCATGCCCAGCAATAGCAGCCCAAGCTCTTCATTGTCTAAATTCTCAGCGACGATTTCGAGTTGGAATCGCACGCCTGCGGGCAACGCTTCGAAGTCGTACTTGTTCTTGACGCTCTCTTTCTCGCGGTCGATGGCGACGGCATCGCGCAGTTCGGGTTCTGCGTCGGTGAGCATGGGCAGGTCGGTGAAGCGCACGCGCGAGGCGAGCCACGGCGAGCCGAACACGCGCTCCACACGGCAGGAGAGTTGATAGACCTGCGCCTCGTAATCGTCTCCTGCGGCGAGTTCGCGACGCTTATCAGGAGTGATTGCCCACTCTTTGGGGTCTACAGGGTTCGACGCGCCTTTACCGTTGCCCGGATTGGGTTCGAAGGTGCGCACGATACGCTCTACATAGGCGCGTACCGCGCCACGCAAGCTGGAGCCGGGGATGAAGGGCTTGCCGTAAGCGTCGCGGATGACGGGCAGGTCGGTCGCGGTTGGCATCGCGGTCTCCGCGCTCATGCCAACGCGCACGCCCGTCTTAGCCACTAACGCGCCCGTAATGCGGAGTCGATTCTCGAAGGTAAGCCATTTCATCGGGTGCTCGCCTCCTTCACTTGGGCGGGGATTTGGTCGAGATAGTTGAGGGCGATGAGGGCGCGGCGCATGAAGCCCAGAAAGTGGGTGAGGTGCTGGTCGGCGTGGTCAGGGTCGCGTTTTTGGAGCTCCTCAGCGTACTTGGCGATGAGTTCCCCCAGCATTTTGCCTGTGCTTCTGCCGCGCCTGCGCCAGAACTCTTCGCGCGCCATCTGGTAGCGGAGCCAGTTCAGAAACACCTCGATGGAGCCGCGCGACTGGTTGATGGCGTCGATGGCGTTGGAGAGTTGGGTGCGCCCTGTGGAGCCGCCCGCGCCATGCCCACCTTGTCCGAAGCAGTCTTCGACGATCTCCTCTGCTTTGCGCACTAACTCGCCCAGTTCCACTGGATTGTGGGTCGTACTACTCATAGTGATTACCTCCCTGTGTGAGTGTTGAGGTGCGTAATTTCTTGTTCTAAATGATAGTTAGAACAGGCTACCAGCTGTCCGTAGCCTTCGTGGGTGCGTTCGCCGATGCCTTGAACGGCAAGCTGCTGGAGGCACTGCTCCACCGCGTTGCGTTCGGAAGCATCGTAAGTGTAGGTAAACACGCTGCCGGGCGCGATGGCTTGTTGGACGGGTTTGGGCATGCCCCATGCGCCCGACCAGCCGCTCACCAGCTCGCGCTCGACGCGAGTTGCCCCCTCGTGGAGCTGCACGCTGTCAGGCAAGTCGGGCAGGTAGAGGCGTAGGATGTCGGGCGTGAGCGTCGCGGCGGGCGAGCCGCCGTCGTAGACAATCGCGGGCGTGCGCGTTAGCAGCGTAAAGAGGGGTCTGCCCGCGCGCGCCGCGAAATCGTCCAGAGGTATCGCGTTTGGCGCGGGTTGCACCTCCTCGTATCCCAGTTCCACCTCGCCGAAGCCGCGCGAGCGTGCCGAGCCGATCCTCAGGAGGATACGCCCGTCGCGCCAGCGGAGAGCGTCCAGAACCTGCTGGAACGCTTGCTCGCACGCGGCGGTGGGCAGAACCACTTCGCCTGTGAACACGATGGGCGCATCGACCGCTTCGATGGCGTACAGCACGCTCGCCTCGGCGGCTTCGGTCGCGCGGTTCAGCCCCACGCGCACATAGGTGGTCTTGGGGGGCATTTTCGCCCTGCGCCATCCTGTCGGTGTGGGCACGAGATAGCCGCGCCCGCGCTCCAGACGCTCGCGCGTTTTGGGACACTGCATCTCGTACTTTTCGCCCCGAATAAGCGCGAAGAGCGTGTCGTAGAGGTACTCGTCGCGCTGTTTATTGAACAGTGCGGTGGCGGGCGCGGGGATCCAGCCCTCGCCAAACGCGGTGAGGAAGCCGAACTGCGCACCGTCTTTTCCGAACACGGCGTCGAACGCCTGCTGGAGAGCCGTCGACCCGTTGCCGAGTTTGCGCTGGCTGGTGTTATGTGCGCCCAGAGTTTCCAGCGTCAGTTGCGCCAGCGCGCCGCGCAACACGCCGCCCGGGATATAGTCCATGCTCTCACGCACATTGCTGCGCGTGGTCATCCACTCGCCAACCGCGACAGGCGACTGCGCCGTGAGCGTGAGTTTATAGCGTTTCATGCGACGCCTCCTTTAGGTGTTGGAGCAGGGTTTGCGGGTCGTGGGCGTTCCATGCGCCGTTTTGCTGGAGCCAGACCTGCTGGACTTGCACTTGGGCGCGCCCCAGCCCACGCGCTTTCTGCCCGCCGAAGTGGGTAATCAGGCGCATCGCGGCGATGAGGTGCGCAAGTTCGGTCCCCGTCGCCCAGCCGCGCACGACACCCGTGAAGGTTTTGTAGTGGGCGGAGGGCGCGGCTTCGTAGAAGAAGAGCCTGCCCTGCTCCACTGTGTTGAGTTGACGGCTCACGCCGACGCCGATGCGCGTGGTCGTCTCCGCCTGCTTGTCGGCGAGGGTCAAAGGCGTGAACTCCACACGGCTCTGCTGCACGGGCGCGCCGAACAGCGCACACGCGGGGCAGAGGTTCGCAGGGTCGTGGCACATATTTTGGGGCGCGGGCGGCTTGCAACCTTACATATCGTAGCCCAGTGCGAGCATTAGCCGCTCATAGTGCGCCCGCACGCGCCCCTAGAACGCGGGAGAGGGGATGTAGGCGCGCCACAGCGCATAGAGCTCTATGCAGCGGTCTAACAGCTCGGCGGTGCGCCCCACGCCCGCGATGTG
>JARJMV020000297.1 GCA_029335935.2 bacterium | reverse complement strand
TTCCTGTCCGTGCTGAAGAAGCGCCTATGCTTGGACTGGAAAGTCCAAGCTACGCCCGTAGCACGGACACTCCTGTCCGTGCCCCGTACCGTCGGCGTCCCCGCCGACGAGCAACGCTTGGACACGAATGTCCAAGCCACTTAGCTACCGTCGGCGTCCCCGCCGACGCCCTATGGGACACAAACTATGTATACAACATCTGGCGACTTTTATGAGCTTTTGCAGCGCTACCAAGCGCAGACAGGCGTGCGTGTGCCCCTGCTGCAGTCTGTGAACGCGCCTGCCGACCCGCCCAACGCCGCGCTGGAAATACACGGAACCACCGTCATCGCCGTCAAGTTCAAAGGCGGCGTGTTGAATGTCGGCGACCGACGCGCCACTGCCGCCAACGCCGTGATGTACGACCGCGCCGACAAGATTATTCCGCTGGACGACCACACGCTCGTCGCTATCGCAGGCGCATACGGACGCGCGATGGAAGTCGTGCGCTACCTCCGCCACGCGTTCAAGTACTACGCGCGGAGCCAACTGCAGCCCATGAGCCTCGACGGCAAGCTGCAGGAGGTTAGTCGCGCACTTGCATCGAACCTCCCGAACGCGCTGGGCGGCATCGGACTGTTCATTCCGATTCTAAGCGTGTACGATCCCGACCAAGATCGCGGGCGCATCTTCTTCTACGATGTCAGCGGCGCGCGATTCGAAACTCCCGAATACGGCGCGGCAGGCTCAGGCTCGGAACGCATTCGCGGCGTGTTCGATTACATCACCAAAACCAAAGGTCCCTTCAGTGAACGCCCGATGGAAGACGCGCTGCGTGAGGCAATCTTGCTGTTGGATATCGCGGCCGACTTGGATGCTGCCACTGGAGGCATCGACAAGGTGCTGCCCACAGCGCGCTACGCCAACCGAGACGGTGTGTTCGAGGTGCCCGAAACCACCATCCGTGAGATGGTACAAGCCATCCGCGCAGGAGGGAACGCCTAATGCTTACGCCCTATGACTTTCAAGAGAACCTACAGCAGCGTGCGCAGTATATTCGCAACCGCTTGAGGCTTGGCAGCCCTGTGATTGGAATCAGCTACGACGTGGGCGTGATGTTATTAGCGCTCAAGCGGCGCGGACGCAAAGTGTACGAGATTTATGACCGCCTAATGTTCTCGGCGATTGGCAACCAAGCCGATGTAGAGAACCTGCGCCTGGCTGCGATCGACTTCTCTCATCAGGAGGGGTTCGTACGCAGCCCCGACGATGTGACGATTCAGCGTGTGGTGGGCTTCGCGCTCTCGCCTGCGCTCAAAAAGGCGTTCGGCGACCCGCTCACCACGCCGTTCGTGGCGCGTGCGCTGTTCGCTGAGCTACACGAGACCCCTGAACGCGACCAGTTCTACACTCTCAACTACGACGGCGAGTTCCTACCTTACGAACGGTTCGCCGTAATCGGCGGCACGAACAGCGCCGAGGAGCAAGCGACGCGCTACTTAGAGGCGCAGCTGAGCAGCACGCCCTCGTTCGAGACCAGCGTCGCGATTGCACTGACAGCGTGGGGCATCGCTTACGAGGCGGCGCAACAGGAAGACATCGACACCGTGTCGGAAGAGGCAGGGCGCAACCGCCTGCGCGAGATGCTCAACGAAGCGCAACTGGAACTGGGCGTTCTGGAGCGTCAGACCCTGCGCGAGAACCGCTTCCGACTCGTGCCCCAAGAGCAGCTGGAGCCGTTTTTGCGCAGGCTGTGAAGGGGTAAGTGGTGGGCAGTGCTGGACTCGAACCAGCGACCTCTTCGGTGTGAACGAAGCGCTCTACCGCTGAGCTAACTGCCCTTGGTGCGCGGGGTGGGACTCGAACCCACACAGGCTACGCCCACATGGCCCTCAACCATGCGTGTCTACCAATTCCACCACCCGCGCGTGGCATGGAATTATACCCCAATCCGACGCGCGTCGTGTCAAGGGGGGTGGAGGGTGTTCGAGAAATCGGGCGACGGATGTGAGACGCCTCGCTGCACTGGCATGACAGCAGCCGCTAACCCCCAAAAGCCTGTCGTTCCTCGCCTGCGGCTCGGAATGACAAGCTCTTTCGTCATGCCGAGCGCAGCGAGGCGTCTTCAAGCGTCAAGCCACCAAAAATAATCTTGGGGGCGTTGGACAATTGCGTATTGATGCGGGGTGCGCAACCGCTACAGGATTTCCGATGCCGTGATGATACTCTGCGCGATGTCTTTCATCGTCTTGTTTTGGTTGCGCGCCATAAAGTGAATGCGGCGGAACGCTTCCGACTCGCTGAGTCCGAGCCGATCCATCAAGATGCCTTTGGCGCGTTCGATGAGTTTGCGCGTTTCGAGGGCTTCTTGGAGTTCGCGTACCTCTTTATCTTTGGCTTGCATTTGCTGGAATCGGGTCAGTGCGACGCTGATGGCAGGCGCGAGTTCCTGTTTGCGGAACGGTTTGAGCAAGTAGGCGTATGCTCCAGCGTCGGTGGCTTGGTTCACCAAGTCTTCTTCGGCATAGGCGGTCAGGAACACGATGGCGCATGGGTGTTGCGCCACGATTTCTCGCGCCGCCTCGATGCCATCCATACTGGGCATGCGGATATCCATAATAATCACATCGGGCTGAGTCTGTAGGGCGATGCGCACGGCGTCATCTCCCGTCTCCGCTTCGCCAATCACCTCGTAGCCGAGTTGCTCCAGCTGCGTGCGCACCATCAAGCGGGTCAGTTCTTCGTCCTCAGCAATCATGACGCGGATAGGCGATTTATGCGTTTCCATGGTCTCCCTCCATCTCTCGCTAAGTTCGCTTCGCTCGGTTTGCCGTGAAGCGTCGCGCCATCTCCAGTTTGCCTGCGGTGGTGTAGCATGGGCTGTCGGGGGTCAGGGGCAGTTCGACGACATCGCCGACGAACGCCGACTGGTAGATGGCGGTGACGAGTTCTAATGCGCGCCGTCCCTCCGTTGCGGGCACGCGCGGCTCGCGCCGTTCCAGCACGCTGAACACAAAGTCATGGATTTCGGCGGTGTGTCCGGGAATCTCTTGCTCAGGCACAGTGCGGCACACCTCGCCGATTTGGAGCAATCGCTCCTCTTGACGCGAGTGCGGGCGGAACGGGAACATCTGCAGCGAGCCGTTCGAAGCTAAGATCATCATTCGGCT
>JARJMV020000293.1 GCA_029335935.2 bacterium | reverse complement strand
CCCGCCCTCCGCCGCGCTTGCCGACCCGCCGCTGACCACCTTCCGCCAGCCGCTGGACGCGCTCGGCACACGCGCCGTGCAGAAACTGCTGGAGATTGCGAAGCGTCTCTGCCCTGAACCGCTGCACGAGTACCTGCCCACCGAGCTGGTCGTGCGCGAATCTACTGCGCCGCCGCAGGCAAGGCTCCAAGCCGCCTCTGGATAAGTGAAAGGGGGCGTCCATCGATTATTCCAAACCTTGATGGGCGCGTTCGATCGCTTTCAGGGCGGCGCGCGCCTTGTTGAGGCACTCTTCGTACTCGCGTTCGGGCACGGAATCGGCGACGATTCCTGCGCCCGCCTGAACATGGGCCACGCCGTCCTTCACCAAGATGGTGCGGATCGTGATGCAGGCGTCCATTTCGTGGGTGTAGCTGAAGTAGCCGACTGCGCCAGCGTAGGGGCCGCGCCGCGTCGGTTCGAGTTCGTCGATAATCTCCATCGCGCGCACTTTGGGCGCGCCCGACACTGTGCCTGCAGGGAAGCACGCACGCAGTACATCGAAGGCGTCGGCGTCGGCGCGCAGCTGCCCCTGCACCTCCGACACGATATGCATCACATGCGAGTATCGCTCGATCGCCATCAGTTCGGTGGCGCGCACGGTTCCGTACTCGCTGACGCGCCCGATGTCGTTGCGTCCGAGGTCAACCAGCATGATATGCTCGGCGCGCTCTTTGGGATCAGCGAGCAGTTCTTGGGCGAGCTGGGCGTCCTCGGCGGGCGTTTTGCCTCGCGGGCGCGTGCCAGCGATGGGGCGTGTGATTGCCCTACCGCCCTCCACGGTCGCCAGCACCTCCGGCGATGCGCCAATCAGCGTGAGGTCGTCAAACTGCAAATAGAACATGTACGGCGAGGGGTTAATCGTGCGCAGAGCGCGATAGAGGTAGAACGGCGGCGCGCTAATCGGTTGGCTGAACCGTTGCGACAGCACCACCTGGATGCAATCGCCTGCGTGGATATACTCGACGGCGCGTCGCACGGCGTCTTCGTAAGCCTCGCGCGTGATGTTGGGCTGCGGACTCAAACGGAATAGGGGGTCTTCGTAGCGTGGCGGGGGTGGGATGGGCGCGTGCAGGCGTTGTAAGGTCTCGTCGATGCGCGCCTGCGCCTGCTGATAGCGCGCCTCTGGGGCTGCGCTCGGCTCCAAGTTCGTCAGCACGGTAATCGTGTGCGACACATGGTCAAAAATCAGCAGCACTTCGGGCGCAATCAGGCAGCAATCGTCGGTGTGCAGGTCGTCGCGGGGAGCGTTCGGCAGCCGTTCGAAAAAGCGCACGAGGTCGTAGCTTAGATAGCCGACCAGACCGCCTGTGAATCGGGGCAGCTGGGGCGATTCGTGATAGGGTGCGCGGTGGAGCAGGGCGCGGGCGATGTCCAACGGGGTCTGATGAGGCGCGATTTCGAATGTTTGCCAGCCTGTGTCGCGTTCCCACACGCGGGCGATGTTCCCCTTCGTGCGCAGAATCTGTGTCGGGGCGAAACCGATATAGGAGTAGCGTGCAATCTGCTCGCCGCCCGTCACGCTCTCCAGCAAGAAGGCGTAAGGCTCCTGCGCTGCTACCTTGTA
This sequence comes from bacterium, assembly GCA_029335935.2. Lineage (GTDB taxonomy): Bacteria > Armatimonadota > Fimbriimonadia > Fimbriimonadales > GBS-DC > GBS-DC. The sequence continues at coordinate 3,952 of JARJMV020000293.1, read as the reverse complement.
GAACGCCGACACGGGCGTCTCCCAATCTGCCAGCGCCACACGATACACGGGGGTCATGCACCCCTGCTGGGCAATCGTGATGTAGTCGGCGAGGTCGGGGTTAGCCATTTAGGTGAGTTTGCGGAACGCTTTCAAGCCATCGGAATAATCTGTGCCCACGCGCCACTCCACACCTGTTTGCTGCGCCAGCGATTTCGTTTCAGGGTGCGCCCACTCGGAGCCAATCACCACGGCGATTCCATCCAATCCTGCCTTGCGCAGCGTCTGAGCGCGGTGCAGAGCGCGTTGCACATCGTCCCAATCCACCTTGATAGAGATTTCCGCGAGAGCGACCAAGCCGCTCGACTTCCACCAGATGAGGTCTGCCAGCATCGGATTGAACAAATCGCCGTCGTCGTCATCGTCGCCGTCGGTCATATCCACTTGCGCCAGCCATTCGAATAGTTTTTCGCGTACGAGCGGGTCGCGTGGCGAGCCGCCTCTGCCCGCGCCGAAGATGCGCATCGCACGGTCGACAATCTTTTGCTCGTACAGCTCGCCTTCGCGTCGCGCGGTCTCACCGCGTCTCCAATCGTTAATTGCTTTCACCTCCCGCCGAAGTTCTTCTTGCCCTGCGCGCACCTCCTCGAGACCTTGCTCGACGCGCTCCATCCGCCCTTCGAGTTGTTCGAGGCGTCCTTCCACTTGTTCGAGGCGTCCTTCCACTCGTTCAAGGCGTCCTTCCACTCGTTCGAGGCGTCCTTCCACTCGTTCAAGGCGAACAGTTTGCGCCTTCACCGTCTCCACAAGTTCGCGCACGATTTCGGGCAGTCGGATAAGCTCCTCGCCGAGGATTTCACGGCGCATGGTCTCTTTCAGTTCGGGGTTGCTGCGAAAGGCGCGTCGGAGGGTGCGCTCGTTGAGAAACTTCTCCGCGAGCCGCTCCTGCCATTCGGGGTGCTGCTCTAACAGCGCTTCCAACTCTTCCAAGTTCTCGATGGTAATCGGCACAGTGGGATTATACCCCAAGTGCGCTTGTCTTGAGGTATACTTTTCACTTGCGCGGCTGGGTATCCTTAACCCGCGCGAAATCTGAAACAAAGCGAGGTGTTTACTATGAACCACACCGTATTGCAGCAAGTGGAGCAGCCCTATCTGAGGAGCGATCTCCCAGAGTTCCGTCCGGGCGACAATGTGCGCGTGCATGTGCGCGTGGTGGAGGGCGGCAAGGAACGAATCCAGGTATTCGAGGGCGTCGTGATAGCTCGTAAGAATCGCGGCATCGCCGACACGATTACCGTGCGCAAGGTGTCGTATGGCGTGGGCGTGGAGCGCACGTTCCCTGTGCATTCGCCGATGATTGCCAAGATCGAGGTCACGCGTCGGGGCAAGGTGCGTCGCGCGAAGCTGTATTACCTGCGCAATTTGTCGGGTAAAGCCGCGCGCCTGAAGGAAGATATGAGCCGCTGATGGAGCCGTTCACTCCGCCCACGGGGCCGCTGAACTGGATCGAGACGCTGGCGCGATTGCCCGTCGCCACGATTGTATTCACGATGACGGCGTGCATCGTGGCGCGTCTCGCGGTTGCGCCTATGCAGAATCGCGTGGCGCGCTTTTTCAACAACCTGCTGGATGCGATTATCTACGCGGGCATCCTTGTCTACCTCATCATCCGCCCGTATCTGGTGCAGCCGTTCTACATCCCCTCCGAGTCGATGGTGCCGACGCTGAAGGTGGGCGATGTGGTGATGGTGGGCAAGTTCAGCTATCGGCTCGGCGCGCCGCAACGGTTCGATATCGTGGTGTTCCGTGCGCCCGATTGGGCGCTCAACCCATGGCAGACGCCAGGCAAAACCGACTTCGTGAAGCGGCTGATTGGGCTGCCCGGCGATGTGATCGAGGTGCGGGCAGGCGAAGGGCTGTATCTGAACGGCAAACTGCTCAACGAACCGTACCTGAACGGCATCCCCCAGTACTCGATGAAAATCATCGACGGCTGGGTGTACGAGTATAGCGACTTCGGCGACATCTGGAAAGGCGGCGCGAACACGATGCGCCAACCCGTGTTCGACGACGCCGAGCGGCAGAAGGTATTGCACACGCCCTCGCAGCCCATTCCGAAAGGCAAGTACCTGATGCTCGGCGACAACCGCAACAACAGCAGCGACGGACATCACTGGGGACTGCTTGACGCCGAGCGCGTGGTGGGCAAAGCGCTGTTCGTGTTCTGGCCGCCGAACCGTATCGGCGCCGCGAACCGCACGCCACTGCCCCAAGTGGAGTGAAGGTACAATCTGAGTATGCCCAAGGCGAAGGTCTATATCACTTTGAAGCCTGCGCTGCTGGATGCGCAGGGGCGTGTGTTGCAAAGCGCGTTGCAGCAGCTGGGCTTCGAGAGCGTGCAGGGCGTTCGAGTCGGCAAATATCTGGAGGTGGAGCTCGCCCCGAACGGCGACCCCCACGAACAGATCGAGGCGATGTGCCAGAAACTCCTCGCGAACCCCGTAATCGAGCAGTATCGCTATGAGATTGAGCCATGAAAGCGGGCGTGATTGTGTTTCCCGGCTCCAACTGCGACCGCGACGCCTACTATGCGCTACGCGATGGGTTGGGCTACGACGCTGAGTATCTCTGGCACGCCGAACCGCGCGACTTGAGCGAGTACGGCTTGGTGATTGTGCCCGGCGGCTTCTCGTATGGCGATTACCTGCGTCCGGGAGCGATTGCTCGCTTCGCGCGGATTATGGAGAGCCTACGCGAGTACGCCGCGCGCGGGGGCTTAGTGCTGGGCGTATGCAACGGGTTCCAGATACTCTGCGAGGCGGGGCTGCTGCCCGGCGCACTCACGCGCAATCTCAGCCTGAAGTTCCGCTGTAAGCCCGTGTATGTGCGCGTGGAGAACGCCGACACGCCCTTCACCCGCCGCTATCAACCTGGCGAAGTGTTGCAAATCCCCATCGCGCACGGCGACGGACGCTATGTGTGCGACGGGGCGACCCTAAGCCAACTGCGTGCGAACGGGCAGATTCTCTTCCGCTACTGCAGCCCCACAGGCGATCTCGACGACGCTTGGAACCCAAACGGTTCAACCGACCATATCGCAGGTGTTGCAAACGAGCGGTTCAATGTGCTGGGGATGATGCCCCACCCTGAGCGCGCGTGCGAACTGCTCTTGGGCAGCGCAGACGGACGCCGACTACTCGCCGTCGGCTAAAAAGTTGCGCAGGATCTGCATACCCGCCTCGCTGAGAATCGACTCTGGGTGGAACTGCACGCCCGCGATAGGATACTCTTTGTGGCGCACGCCCATAATCTCGCCGTCGTCCTCGCTTTCGGCGGTGATTTCCAAGCAATCGGGCAGGGTGGCGCGTTCGATGACCAGCGAGTGGTAGCGGATGACGCGCAGCGGATTGGGCGTTCCGCGAAAGACGCTCGTGTTGGTGTGGCGCACGGGCGACTCTTTGCCGTGCATGGGGTGTTTCGCGCGGATGATGGTGCCCCCGAACGCCGCGCCTATCGCCTGATGCCCCAAACACACTCCTAATATCGGAACCTTGCCTGCTGCCGCTTGAATCAGCGGCACGCTAATCCCCGCCTCCTGGGGCGTGCAGGGGCCTGGCGAAATCAGGATACGGTCGGGCTGCAGTGCGAGTGCGCCCTCCACCGTGAGCTCGTCGTTGCGTGCAACACTAATCTCCGCGCCCAACTCGCCGAGATACTGCACCAGATTGTAGGTAAAGCTATCGTAGTTGTCGATGACTAAGACCTTCATAGTTGCCTCAGTAGCTTGGACATTCCTGTCCAAGCGCGTTTTGTCGGCGTAGCTTGGACATTCCTGTCCAAGCGTGTTTTGTCGGCGTGGCTTGGACATTCTTGTCCAAGCGCGTTTTGTCGGCGTGGCTTGGACACTCTTGTCCAAGCGTGTTTTGTCGGCGTGGCTTGGACATTCTTGTCCAAGCGTGTTTTGTCGGCG
>JARJMV020000262.1 GCA_029335935.2 bacterium | reverse complement strand
ACCTGTTGAACTGGTATCGGGCGCGCTATGTCGCGGCGCACCCCCTCAGCGAGGACGCGCTCCACGAGGCGTTGAGTGCGCTCGCACCGCGCCTACACTGGACCACGCTGCAACGGCTCTACCGCACGCGCGAGGGGCAGAACTTGTTCAGCCCCATCCTGACGGAGTGAGTGTGCGCTCAGCGGTCCACGCCGATGCCAAGTTGGCTCTCTTCGGGGCGTTCGTTCTGGAGAGCCCAGTTGAGCCAGTTGCGAGCGTTGCCTGCGAACTCCACGCTGGGCGGATAGGAGTCGTTGCCTGCCGCGTCGATGAATAAGCCCAACGCGAGACCGCGCTCGCGCAGGGTGCCTCGCCCTATCGGGTTCGCCCGCCCGAAGTTGGCTTGGTTGCTACGCGCTTGGTAGAGGTCGTCGCCTGCCAAGTCCACGAAGATGCCGATACCGTTCGCGTTCGCGCCGCCGAGCGCGAGACTCGGCGCGTTGTAGGTGTCGTTGCCCGCGAAATCGATGAGGTATCCGATTGAGAAGTCGTGTCCTGCGCCCATCGCCATATTCATCGCGGCGAGGTAGCGGTCGTCGCCCAGGCGGTCTTCGAGGTAGCCGATGGCAAAGTGTGCTCCTGCGCCCTGCACATACCATACTCCTTCACGCACATCGTCGCCTTGCAGGTCGATGAGCATGCCGACACCGCCCCAGTAGCCCACGCCCTGTCCGAACACGCCACAGAGATATCGGTCGCTGCCCTGCACATCGACCAGCATACCGACGCCGCCTGCCCACGAGTGTCCATCGGAGTAGTCGGCGCGTCTGCCGTAGCCTGCGCCCTGCGCCAAGTTGACATTCCGTTCGGTGGTTTGGGGCGACGGGAACTCCAGAGGCGTCGGATGGGCGGTGTAGGTATCATCGCCGAGCGCGTCGAGCAGCAATCCGAAGCCTTTCACGCCGCCGAAGCCCTGCCCCTGATAAAAGCAAGCGTACTGATCGCGTCCCTCGCGTTCAATCAGCGCGCCGACGCCCCCCATCGCAGCGCCCTGCGTGAAGGCGTAGCTGTCGTACTGATCGTTGCCCTGCAGGTCGATGAGCATGCCCACGCCCCATCGTGCGGCGCCCAGCCCGGCAGCCTGCGTGCGGTAGACATCGTTGCCCTGAAAGTCGGCTAAGATTGCGTAGCCGAGCGTTGCGCCGCCGAACGCCATGCCCGACTTGCCCGTGCGGGTCTCGCGTTCCACCAGCGGTTTGTGCAAGGTTGCAGCGTCGTCGGCGTAGCGGTCGTCGCCTGATAGGTCGATCAGTATCGACACGGCGTTGTCCAGCGTGAGCGTCGCGCCGCCGCCGTAGTAGGTATCGTTGCCGCCTGTGTCGATCAGCAGCAGATAGGGCAGGCGTTCGTGTGTGTCGTTGCCTGCGCCGCAGAGCCGAATACGCCCCCACGGCGTGTCGATATTCACCTCAAACGGCTTGCTAAGCGACTGTTGCGCAGCGGTATCGGCTTTCTGGAAGGCGTCGATAGCTTGCTGCACCGCCAACACGCAGTCGTGTCCGCCTGCCAACAGGCGCGCTAAGTCGATGCGCTCCAACGCCTTCTCCATCAGCAGTATCTCCGCGTTGAGCGACGCGCCGTCTAAGCTGGCCTCGAAGTCCTTGATTGGGCGATTGAGCCGTTGGAACAGTGCGTTGCGTTCGTCGGGGGTCAGCTCGCGCAGGGCAGCGTCGCGCCAGCGTCGGGATTCGAGGGCGACATAGATGAGGAGCGCTGCCTGGTGCTGCACGATTGTAGGCGCGTTTTGCTGGGCGCGTTGGAGTTGTGTACGCACGGCGGGCGGGATAGGCGCGTCGGCGGCTTGGTAGAGCTGCACGACGGCTTGTTCCAGCGCGTTAGGCGCACTTGCTTGCTCGCGTAATGCTTGCAGTGGGTCGCCTACCAGCGTGCGGCGCAACGATATGCCTATCGCGCTCGCGCCCGACTCCACCGTCGCCACAGGTCGCCCCACTGCGCCTACCACGCTATTGCGCAGTCGCTCCGCATAGTACGGCAGGCGCAGCGGGTCGCCTAAAAGCATTTCGAACAGCGGCGTGGTGTGTTGCGTGCGGTAGAAGTAATCGAACAGGCGCGGGTCGAAACGCGTCGTCGCTGGGGTCAGGTTCGCTAACGCCAACGCCTCGTGAAGCAGTGCGTCGGTGTTGAGCTGGGCGAAGGCGGTCGCCGTAAGCCACACGCCACATAGTACAGGGCGCAAACGCATGCTACTTTGTTCGCCCTCGAGGCGCGTTTTCCTGTGCTGGGGTACACTTGGAGTGCGCCTATGAGTTCACTGCGCTGGAAGGTTCGGCGGTTGCTTGCGATGTCGCCCGACGAGATAGCGTTGCGTGCCGTGCGCGCCCTGCGCGAGCGCGTGCGTCCGCTCCCGAAAGAGTCGCCTGAGCAGACTTGGCGACGCTACTACCCCAGCGGAGACCCTGCACACGCGCTGACCACGCTACGCGAGCGGCTGAACCTGCGTCCCGACGCCCTCGGCGATGCCGAACGCGCGGCGATTGTCGCCGAAGCCGATGCGCTCATGCAAGGGCAGTGGACGCTGTTTGGCTACCCTGTTCCACTGGACGACCCGCCGCAGTGGCGACGCAACTACTGCTCGGGCAAAGATTGGATGGACGCGCCTGCCAAAGCGATCGACTACCGACGCATCGATGTCGCGGGGGGCGCGAAGTATGTGTGGGAACCGTCGCGTGGGCAACCCATCCTGCGTTTAGCCACTGCCTATGCGCTGACAGGGGAGCAACGCTACGGCGAGACCGCCCTGCGCTGGATACTGGACTGGATCGAGAGCAACCCGCGCGGCTGGGGCAACCACTGGACCAGCGCGCTGGAGCATGCGATCCGCATCTTCGCATGGAGCTACACGCTTGCGTTGCTGGGCGAGGAGGCGTGTGAGACGCCGACCGCGACGCGAGTGCTGGGCGCGCTGATCCAACACGCGGAATACATCGAGCGCCACCTCTCGCCAGGGTCGTCGGCGAATAATCACCTGATTGGCGAGGCGGCGGCGTTGGCGTTTCTGGGGCAACTGCTGCCACCGCATCCACACACACAACGCTGGGCGCGACGCGGTTTGACAACCCTCGAACAGGAGGCGCGGCGACAGTTTTTTGATGACGGGGTCAACGCTGAACAAGCCTTCGGCTACCTGCCGTTCGTGTGGGAGTTCTACCTGCACGCCCATCGCTGGCAACCGCTGCCCAGCGCGACCGAGGCGCGCCTGCAGCGCAACCTCGATTTCGTGCGGAATGTGATGGATGCGTCGGGGTATGTGCCTCAGGTGGGCGACGAGGACGACGGCACGGTCGTACCGCTCTGGAGCGCAGGCGCGAACCGCTATCGCGTGGTGGGGCGCGCGCTGGCGACGCTGCTGCACGCCGAGCCGCCCCCTGCCTACAC
>JARJMV020000242.1 GCA_029335935.2 bacterium | reverse complement strand
CAACATGCGCGCCGACAAAATCGGCACGGGCGCCGTCGCGAGCAAGAGCTTGAAGGATGTCGATGTCACCAAGACGGGCGGCGCGGCAGAGGCGCTCAAAATCATCGACGCCGCCATCCAGCAGGTCTCCAAGCTCCGCGGCGACATGGGCGCGTTCCACAAGAACATCCTCGAAAGTAACATGCGCTCGCTGTCCGTCGCTAAAGAGAACCTGACGGCGACCGAGTCGGCTATCCGCGACACCAACTTCGCCGAGGAGATTAGCCGTTTCACGAAGTTCCAGATCCTGCAGCAGGCGGGTATGTCCGTGCTGGGTCAGGCGAACTTCGCGCCTCAAAGCGTGCTGCAGCTTATCCGATAGAAGCGTCCTCTACGGGCGAGTCGGGTACAATAGACGGCAGGGAGGCACAGCCTTCCTGCCGTTTTGCATACGAGGTTTCACGCCGCGCTCGGCACGACAAACCCCTGTCTCACAGGGCGGTGCGCGAAGGAGTTGAGATGCCTCGCTGCGCTCCGTATGACAGGTTTTTTTCTCACCTTCTGCTTGTGTTCTTACGAGCCGCGAGCGAGGAACCACGCCCGTTATAGAGGAGGCAAGAAACGATGCAATTCAAATACGCTATCTTGGGAGCAGGGATGCAAGGTCCCGCTGTCGCCTACGACCTCGCGCGGTTCGGCGACGCTGAAATCATCTATTTAGCCGATATCGATGAACAACGCGCCACACAAAAAGCGGAGTGGGTCAATCGCCTGCTCCAGAAAGACATCGTGAAGCCCCAGCGTGTGGACGCCAACGACGAAGCGCAGGTGAAACGCTACTTCGAGCAAGCCGAGGTGGTGATTAGCGCCGTGCCGTGGCAGATGAATATCCGCCTTATCCAGTACGCCATGGATGTCCAACGCAGCTTTATCGATATGGGCAACGACCCCGAATGGTTCTGGAACGAGTTTCGCAAGCGCGACGACGAGGCAAAGCGAGCGCATATCGCACTCGTGCCCGATTGCGGACTTGCGCCTGGCATGGTGAACCATCTGGGTCTATACTGTATGGAGCAGATGGACGAGTGCTACACGATTCGCCTGCGCTGCGGCGGGCTGCCCCAACACCCCATCCCGCCGATCGGCTATAAACTGGTGTTTAATATGATTGGCGTGATTTCGGAGTATATGGGCGAGGCGCTCACGCTGCGCGATGGCAAACCCCACTATGTGCCCACGATGGACGATGTGGAGTATATCGAGATCGAGCCGTTGGGCATGCTGGAAGCCGCCTCGACCTCTGGGGGCACATCGACCGCGCCTTACACCCTGCAGGGCACGGTCAAATTCTACGACTACAAGACTCTGCGCTATCCAGGGCACTGGGCGGCGATGCGCGCCCTGCGCGACTTGGGCTTTTTCGACGAGAAGCCCCTTGAGATCCAGCAAGGCGTCCACATCACCCCACGCGAGATTGCGGCGAAAATCATTCCACCGCACATCGACTTCCCCGAAGAGCAAGACCTTGTGGTGGTGTATGTGTTCGGCTCTGGGTTCAAAAACGGCGCGCCCTACACGATTAGCCTGGAGTTCGTGGAGTACCATGACGATGCGACGGGCTTCACAGCGATGGAGCGCTGCACGGGCTTCTCGGCGGGGATTATCGCGCATGGCGTGGCGACAGGCGTCGTGCCGCGCGGAGTTGTGCCCTATGAACAGTCGATGAGCGGGCATCAGTTCGTGAACGAGTGGCTGCGACGCGGGATGATGCTCCGCGAAACGGTGAGCCAGCAGTTGACGCCGTAAGACGCAGATTAGGAAGCGCGAGTCGATGGGTACGGTGGGCAAGGTACTGTTGGGGCTGGGCGTCATGCTGATGGTGGTGGGGCTGCTGCTGATAGGGCTGGAGCGGCTGGGCGTGCGCAGCTGGCGCATGCCCGGCGACATCGCCATCCAACGCGATGGGTTCCAGCTCTACTTCCCACTGGGCACAAGCATCCTGATCAGCATGATCCTCACGCTATTGCTGACTTTTTGGGCGTGGCTGAGCGCGCGAGGGCGCTGACAATGGACGCTCATCTGTTCGATTACGACCTGCCCGACGATTTGATTGCCCAAGAGCCGGTGGAGCCGCGCGACCACTCGCGCCTGATGGTGCTGCATCGCGCCTCGCAGTGCATCGAGCATCGACGATTCTACGAGTTGCCAGAGTATCTTTGGGCAGGCGATACGCTGGTTCTGAACGACACGCGCGTCTCGGCGTGGCGGCTGCGCGGGCGTAAGCCCACTGGTGGCGCAGTGGAGGTGTTCCTGCTCTGTCCGCTCGCCGATGGGCGCTGGCACGCGCTGGTGAAGCCCGGCAGGCGCTTGCCCGATGGCACGCGCGTAATCGTAAACGCTCAGCTCGAAGTGCATCTGGAGGGTCGGTTAGAGGGTGGGTTGCGACTGGTGCGGCTTATCAGCGATGAGCCCCCCGAACAGATTTTGCCGCGCGTGGGGCAAGTGCCCCTGCCGCCCTACATCCATCGGCAGCTGACCGATCCTGAACGGTATCAGACCGTCTATGCACAGCATCACGGCTCTGCCGCTGCGCCCACCGCAGGGCTACACTTCACCCCTGCCTTGCTGCAACGCCTCCAAAGTCAAGGCGTCCAGATTGCCTTGATTACCCTGCATGTGAGCCTCGATACCTTTCGCCCTCTGAAAACCGAGCAGGTTGAGCAGCATCCCATGCACGGTGAGTGGTACACGATTCGTCCTGAAGCCGCCGCGACTATCAACCGCACCGAGGGGCGCATCGTGGCGGTGGGCACTACCAGTATCCGCGCCCTGGAGAGCGCAGCCATCGCCAAACGCCGTGTGCAGGCAGGCTCCGCCAAAACGCGCCTCTACATCACACCTGGCTACGAGTTTCAGGTGGTGGACGCCATCATCACCAACTTCCACCTGCCCCGAACCACGATGCTGGTGCTGGTCAGCGCATTCGCGGGGCGCGAGTTCGTTTTGCGAGCCTATCGCGAGGCGGTTCAAGAACGCTACCGATTCCTCAGCTTCGGCGACGCGATGCTAATTGTGTAGCGCGTGAATCCCCACTTCTTAACAATTCCTTTACATTTGGCGCTGTATAATTACATTCACTTGATAGGAGGACGACGCTATGCGTAGAGGATTCACCTTGATTGAGCTCCTGGTAGTCATCGCGATTATCGCGATACTGGCGGCGATTCTGTTCCCTGTGTTTGCACAGGCGCGCGAGAAAGCCCGCCAGACAGCCTGTCTGTCGAATGTCAAGCAGATTGGACTCGGCGTTCAGATGTATACCCAAGACTACGATGAGTATGTACCGCGCAACGCTTATGCGGATCCGCCCCGCGTGTTGGAAGGCGACCACTTCTTAAACTGCTCCTCGCCTCGCTGGATGGATGTGATTCAGCCTTATATTAAGAACACCGATGTTTTTAACTGTCCGAGCGACCCGTTCGCGCCGATTCGCGGCACGCTACCCAGCGGCGCGGCGCATACGCTTGCCGAGAACAAGCGCTATGTCTACCAGCCCTACTCGCCCGACGGCAGCAATGTGCGTCGCGAGGCAGACTGCGGCGACCCGAACGGTCAAACGAATGTGGGACGCCGATTCGGCAGCTACGCCATCAACAACATGTACTACGGCGGCTGCGGCAACGGCGTGAACTTCCGCAACGGCAACACCTCCACCTGTACGCCGCCCAACAACAAGCCGCTCGCGATTATCGCCGAGCCTGCCGACACCGTGCTGGTTGCTGAGGTGCAGAACATGGGGCAGAGCGCGGACTTCTATCGCGCCGACCTTGTGCGCGACGACCAGCCCACCCGCGCGGTGGAGACCTTCCCCTTCCCTGCGTTGCTGAACCGCCGCAACAACGGCGCGATTCTCGGACGCCATATGAAGCTCTCGAATGTCGTGTGGGTCGACGGGCACGCCAAAGCCGTCACAATCAACTATCTGGCGGAGACGAACCCGAACATCTGCGGCACGACCTGCGTGATGTTCCGCTTCACAGTGGACGACGACCGCCCTCGCTAACCCACTGAACATTGCAAGCCGACTGACGCGCCAACTCCTAACAGGGGTTGGCGCGTTTTGCACACAGCGGGTATCCTATAGCGCGATGCGAAGCGGACTCTCTCAACGGGCGCAGGCGGCGCAACCGTCGCCGACGCTTGCGCTGACGGCGCGCGCCCAAGAACTGCGCCGTCAAGGCGTCGATGTGCTGAGTTTCACGGCAGGCGAGCCTGATTTCGATACGCCCGAATTCGCCAAGATGGGCGCCTTAGAAGCAATCCATGCGGGCTACACGAAATACACGCCCACGCCCGGCATCCTACCCCTGCGCGAAGCAATCAGCGAGAAGTTCGAGCGCGAGAACAGCTTGCGCTACGCGCCCGACCAGATTGTCGTCTCCTGCGGGGCGAAACACTCGCTCTTCAGCGCGTTCATGGCGATTTTAGACCCCGGCGACGAGGTGATTATCCCCACGCCGTGCTGGGT
>JARJMV020000234.1 GCA_029335935.2 bacterium | reverse complement strand
CCCCGTGCTGGTGGGACCGCCCGGCGTGGGCAAGACCGCTATCGTGGAAGGCTTGGCACAGCGCATCGTCAGCGGCGATGTGCCCGAGCAGCTGCGCAACAAGCGGCTCATCTCGCTCGACTTGGCAGGCTTGGTCGCAGGCACGAAGTATCGCGGCGAGTTCGAAGAGCGCATGAAGCGTGTCCTCGACGAGGTGCGCAAAGCACAAGGCGATGTCATCTTGTTTGTGGATGAATTGCACACCCTGATTGGCGCAGGCGCAGCGGAGGGCGCCATCGACGCCTCCAACATCATGAAGCCCGCGCTCGCCCGCGGCGAACTGCAGTGCGTCGGCGCGACCACCCAAGACGAGTACCGCAAATATATCGAACGCGACGCCGCACTGGAGCGCCGATTCCAGCCCGTGCAGGTGCGCGAACCCTCGATGGAAGAAGCCATCCAAATCCTCAAAGGGTTGCGCGACCGCTACGAGACGCACCACCGCGTCATCATCACCGACAGCGCGGTGGAAGCCGCAGTAAAACTCTCCAGCCGCTACATCACCGACCGCTACCTGCCCGATAAAGCGATCGACCTCATCGACGAGGCATCCTCGCGCGTGAAATTGCAGCAGACGCTGCCGCCAATGGAACTGCGCAAGGCAAAAGGCGAGCTGGAGATGATTCAAAAAGAGATTACCAGCGCACGCCAACAAAACGAGTTCGAGCGGCTCGAATCGCTGGAAGACCGTAAGATCGCCCTGCAAGAGCGAATCGAGGCGATGGAAGAGGAGTGGGAAGCTTCGCGCCAGGAGATGACCACGCTCGTCACCGAGCAGGATGTCGCGCATATCGTGCAGAGCTGGACAGGCATCCCCGTCGCCCGCCTCGTGGAGAGCGAAACGCAAAAGCTGCTCCATATCGAAGAGGAGCTCCATCGGCGCGTGATCGGTCAGCACGAGGCGGTCTCGGCCGTGGCGCGCGCCCTGCGACGCGCCCGCTCCGGTCTCAAAGACCCCAAGCGACCGATGGGCACTTTCATCTTCCTCGGTCCTACAGGCGTGGGCAAGACGGAACTCGCACGCGCCTTAGCAGGCTACCTGTTCGATAACGAGAATAACCTCATCCGCATCGACATGAGCGAATACATGGAGCGGTTCAATGTGTCGCGCTTGATCGGCGCGCCGCCAGGCTATGTCGGCTACGAAGAGGGCGGCGTGCTGACCGAAGCTGTGCGACGCCAACCCTACAGCGTAGTGCTCCTCGATGAGATCGAGAAGGCGCACCCCGATGTGTTCAACCTGCTCCTGCAGGTGATGGAAGATGGGCGCCTTACCGACTCGCAGGGGCACATCGTCGACTTCCGCAACACGATTATCATCATGACCAGCAATGTGGGCGTGCGCTCCGTTGTGGAAGAGTCAGGCATCGGACTGCGCCGCGATAAACAGACCGACCCAGAAGACCCGCGCGCCTACGAGGCGATGCGCAACCGCGTGCTGGAAGAGATGAAGAAACTCTTCCGACCAGAGTTCCTCAACCGTGTGGACGAGGTGATTGTGTTCCACCCGCTCACCCGCCAAGAGATCCTGCAAATTGTGGACATTATGGTCGGGCGCGTGCAGGAGCAGCTCGCTTCGCACAATATGCGCCTCGTGCTGGAGCCTGCTGTGAAAGACCTCTTGGCGCAGCGGGGCTACGACCCCAACTACGGCGCGCGCCCGCTACGGCGCGTGGTGCAACAGCTCATCGAAGACCCGCTCTCCGAACAGCTCTTGCTGGGACGCTTCGAAGAAGGCGATACCATCCTCGCCCGCCTCAACGAGAACAACGAAATTGTGTTCGTCAAGAGCGAAGACCTCCCGCCTGCAGGCGAGAGCGACCTAACCACCGCTGCGCTACAGTAGCAAGCGGCTCCTTCCGTCGCTCAATAAAAATGGGCTGAGGCGTTGCGCCTCAGCCCTCCACGCTACGCCGAAACTGTTGGAAGCTTTCATGTGCCATCCGCTCCCACAGCTGACGCACTGCGTGCAATCCCTGCATCGCTACCTCGAAGTTCTCGGAGAGACGGCGGAACATCGGGGCTTCTGCACGCCACTCACCGATATCGAACAGCGATACAAGCCGATAAGACTCCTTGCCTTGCTTCACATAGTCAATCAGGTGGTCTTTGCGCAGTGAGGCGCGGAGCTTGGGCAACGCCTCTGGGTAGACCCCCGTCCAAAACAGCGTGAAGTCGCCGATGTGCCGATGTACCTCGCGCTCCTGATAGAACGACTGCGCGCCCAACCGAATGTCGGCATAGTAGAGCATCTCGGCGACCTCCTGCAGCGGTCGCCCATTCAGGTCGCGCAGGCGGTAGAGGCTATCTATATGCGCGAATTCGGTCAGCAGGTTCGTCAAATAGCGCATCACCTGCCGATCGTCCCAGCGCAGTGAAAGCGCGAACGCGCGCTCCACCAGCTCCCCAAACAGTTGCTGCAACGATAAGTTCCGATCCAGCATCGTCGGCATCACCTCTTGTATTAAGATATTCCATATCGGCGTTTAAGTTCCCCAAGTGGACGCGCTTGCTGATGCAGTGCAATGACGCTCTGCGAGATGTAGAAGGGCAACCACACCAGCAGAAACGGTGCAAGTGGGGCTCAGAATCCCAGCATGCTGAATATCGCGGCTTGCAGGGCGGTTCGGGGGGTAATCAACGGCGCAGCGGGCGAGGGAGCTGTCAACTGGTCGCGGATGGCGGCCGGCGCGGCGACCAACCACGCGCACGACCACAACAACAAATAGACCAACAAAACTCCATAGGAAAAGCCCATCACCCAAAAGACGCCTGCAAGCCCAACACCGAACGGTGTCGGGAACAGTAGGTTGTGTCCGAGCCATCCCAGCAGCACGCCTGCACAGACGGCAACCACTACGCGCCCCTGCTGGTACCACGCGCCGTATACCCAGCCCCAAAACAGCTGCGCAGGCGTGAGACCTGCCAAAAACGCGCTGTTGAGCTCCCCCGAGTCAATCCAGCGACGCACACGCCTCGCAGCAGAGTAGTACCCCCAAATCCACAGGAAGGCGCCCAGTGGAATGATTAACATCACGCTCCAGTTGTGCCCCGACAAGTATGCTGCTGCCGCAACGAACGCGGCGCAGCCAAGCAGAGGTGCGAACGGAGGTTGACGCTCGGCTATCGTAACCTGTGTGATAGGGTTCTGCGTGCGCCGTTGCACCGCGAAGTCCAAGAGTGGATAGAGGAGCGGCAACGCGAGCCAGCGCAGGGGGGAGAGGGCGCGCGACGGCTGCACACGCCGCCCCACGCGCACGCCCCATACCAACACACCCCACACCAACAGATAACGCGCTACCGGCATCGCTGCACACAGCCACGGCGGAGGCTGAGCCGAAGCCCCCGTAATGCTCCAGGCATCCGACGCCAATATCAGCGCATAGGTGGGGCTGAGCGTGCCCACCAGTGTCCACTGGGGCGCAAGATAGAACAGTAAGGTGGGTGCGATGCCCAACACCAACGCGCTATATGCCCACGCAGGCGTGTGCGCGTGTGTCTGTTGCAGCCACTGCCGCGTGAGCGCACCCCCCAGCCACTCCACTACCGTTGCAACCGCCAGCACACCCCAAAAGGCACCCGAACCTATCGGCAAACCCATCCCGACCAGCCCGACGCCTATCGCCAACAGACCCATCAAGCGCAACAGCCCCGACTCCCGTAGATGTGCGTGCAGCGGTTGCACCACCACATCCGCATGACGGCACAGGGTAAGGAGCATAATGTTCAGGTAGCCGATTGCGGTCATGACGCCGACGGCGGCGTAGTGGGTCTGCGCAGTGCCCGAATAGCCCTGCACCTCCCCGTGCTGCAGGGCAAACATTCCCCACATTCCAACGACGGCGAGGCACGGCACGATGAAGAAGCCGCGCCATACACCTGACGGCGCGTTCACCCAGCGCGCCGCGCGCTCAAAACGCAACGCCTCCACCCCAAGCCACAGCAGAGCTATCCCGCGCAGGTCGGGCAACGCCACCATCATCTGCTGAGGGAGTAGCACGCGCCCCAGAATCGGCAAGGCTATCATCACGCCGAACAGCCCGCTATTGGCAACCGCAGTGCGCGTGCGACCGCCGTCCAGTAGGAGCGCATACCCCAAAAG
>JARJMV020000233.1 GCA_029335935.2 bacterium | reverse complement strand
TCCAAAGTCCAGCCGTTGGGGTGTCCCCAGTGGATGCGCTCGCGTGTGGCTTGCGCGGTGGAGACGGGCAGTGTGTAGAGGGCGTCCATGAGAGCCTGCAGCAGCGTGCTTTTGCCCGTCTCGTTGCCGCCGTGAATGATGTTCAGCCCCGCCTCGAACTCGAACACGGCGCGTTCGCGGAACCGTCCGTAGCCCTCTAAAGCGAGTTGGCGGAACTTCATAGTCTGCCCCCGCGTAGCAGGTAGAGCGCGGTCTGCGCCGCCTCGTAGTAGAGGTCGGCTTGATTGGGCGTCTGTTGGGCGTGCGCCTGCGCGCGCTCCAGCAGGAAGGTCTCGAACGGTGTGTGTGGCTGCAGTCGCTCGGACTGGAACGCGCCCTCCAAATCCAGCCAGAGGCAATAAGGCTGCAACATCTCCGCCATCGATTCGAGGTTCAGCGGCGCGTCGCCTTGCCAGCGTCCCGTGAGGCGGATGCGGGCGACCGTTTCGGGCGTGAGCCATGCGCGCAACGCCTCCAGAAGCGACGCTGTGTCCTTGTAGGCGCTAACATCCCAATGGAGGATGCCGTCGGGCGCGTTGTGGGGCGGGCGCGCCTCGCCGATAGCGACCGATTGCACCTGCGCAGGCTGCCCCTGAGCGACCTCAACTACCAGCATTACGGCGGGCAGCTGTTGGCGCGGCATAATCATTTCGGGCGCGCCGCTGTACCAACACGCCGTGCCGCCCCGACTCCAGTCCTGCGGCGAGTGCCAGTCGCCCAGCGCCACATAGTCCAGCCCGCTCTGGGCAATCCACGCGGGTTCGATAGCGCCCGAATTGCCTGCAGTGGGCATCGAGCCGTGCATCAGCGCGATTTGGTGGGGCGCGCCGTGCGGGTCGCGTCGCAACGCCGCCGCCCAACGCGGCTCGTCCCCTGCAGGGCAGGCAACGACCTCCAACTCCAGCGCGTCCAAGCGCAAACGGTCGGTGGCTGGTAGGAAGTGGAGGTTGCTGGGCAAGCGTGCCGTTTGGAACGGATGGCGCTCGGCGGGGTCGTGGTTGCCGACGATGACGATGACAGGCAGGCGCGAATCGGCAATAACGGAGAGCGCGAACTCCACCCAGCGTTGGGCGACGCGCGGGCTGTCGAACAGGTCGCCTGCAAT
The DNA here is from genome assembly GCA_029335935.2 of bacterium. Lineage (GTDB taxonomy): Bacteria > Armatimonadota > Fimbriimonadia > Fimbriimonadales > GBS-DC > GBS-DC. Next base: position 7,811 of record JARJMV020000233.1, on the reverse strand, counting down.
CAGCACGGCGTGGCACTCGCGCGTCTGCGCCTCGCGCAACACGCGCCGAAACGCTCGCATCAGCCGCTCCTGGTGTGCCCCTGCCGACTCGCCCAAGTAGCTGAACGCCCTGCCCAGATGCACATCCGCCGTGTGCGCAATCCGTAGCACAACGGAGAAGTTCGACGGGCAGGGCGGCTTCCCTACCGACTCAGTCGTTGCGGAAGAGGCTGCCGATGAACCAGCCGATTGCCATGCCGAACAGCGGCAGCGCGTTCATGAAGTCCACGCGAAACTGCAGCCAGTCGGCGATGTCCCAATAGCCAATCAGAACCGCCGTGAGGTCGAACAGGCAACGGAAGCCCGTGTAGACCAGCGCGAAGACCAGCGCGTGCGCCATCAACTCCCCGCGCGTGGCGACCCATGCAATCCCCAGCAAAAGCAGGTACACCACCAGCGCCGCGACAGGGTTCGAGAGCGCGCCATGCAGCAGTAGCAACAGCGCGACATCCCGATAGGCGCTGATGTCTTCGAACTTCTCACTGAGATACGAGTTGGGCAGCCACGCTCCAATCAGCGCCAGCGCAGCGAGTTGGCTCCACAGCGTCCATTCGGGGCGCCACAGGATGGCAATCAACGCAAACACTGATAGCAGCAACGCCACACCGAAGAACCGCTCCAGCTTCGCCGTGAGCGTGTAGCCCGTGCTGACCTCGTACAGTACCTTAACCTTCTTCGCCTCTTCAGCAGCCTCCTGTAAGGGATTGTTATACATGCTCACCACCCTCCGCTTGCTGTAGTAGCACTGCCTGCGCCGAGTTTGAGTGTATTTAGAATCCGCTCATAGACGGGCAAGTACACCTCCTGCTGATGGGGCGGACAGTAGGCGACAAAGTGCAGCGCCTCGCTTTGTGAAACGGGCACGGTAATCAGGTAGCCGCGCGCTGGCAAGTTGAGGAACGGAACCCAATGGGTTAGCGTGAACTCGAAGTCGGAACGCAGTCCTATCACACCCTGTACCTGCACACGCTGAAGCTCGGCAGGCTTTATATCGGCGAACACCTTGCCCAAGTTCTGGAGTTGTGTGTCATGGACTTGGCGCAGGAGGCGCGCGCCCTGCTGATCCGCAGACGCTGTGCCATCGCCACCACTGGGCATCAGGTCGCTGCGAATCGTCACGAGGATAATCTTAACCCCTGTGCGCGCGCCGCGCTCGATGCGCAGCGCATCTTGGAGCTGGATGGGGCTGTTGGGCTTGTTCATCCCCATCTGCGTCAGCGCGTCCCGACGAGCGGAGAAGCCGAAGGGCACTTGCACACTGAAGCGCCCTTGCGTCGCCGTCGTCCACTGACCGATGATAGGCGAGCGTTCCGCGCGTGGGCTGGACGCTACAAACAACAAGGCGACAGTGCCTAAAAATGACGCTATCCACAAAAATCGGTACAACCACAACATGCTACCATCTCCTACCTATTTAGACCGTTCGTGGCATGACAGGTTCCCAATGTGAATATTCCACAAACTCGGTATGGACGCCAACGCTCCGCCATGTGAGGCTATTCTTCTGATTGTTGGTGGGTACTGCCTCTCTGAACCCCTTGACAGCCACCCCGCGTTTGGGGTATATTAATAGCCCGTGCGGACGTGGTGGAATTGGTAGACACGCTAGATTCAGGTTCTAGTGCGCGAGAGCGTGTGGGAGTTCGAGTCTCCCCGTCCGCACCAACAGTTTCGGGGCGGCGTAGCTCAGTTGGTTAGAGCAACCGGTTCATACCCGGTAGGTCGGCGGTTCGAGTCCGCCCGCCGCTACCATCCGTATCGTCTTCCCGATGGGCGATTAGTGGCTCTCTCGGCCTGTGTGAGCAGGCGTGGATGGTTCGCCGCCCAGATCAGCAGGCAGCTTCAGCCACTCGACGACGCCCGTGCGCAAGTCGTACACGCCTCCAGCGAACTGCACCTTACCTTCTGCGTGCAACTCGCGCACAATCGCGCTGCGCTCGCGGATGGTCTGTATCGTGTGGATGACATGCTCGCGGATAACGCGCTCCGAGAGGGCGTCGCCTTTGAGGTGGGGATGCGTTTCGCGCAGGCGTCGTACCACTGGCTCGATGTGCGCGGTGAGTTGGGGCAGGTGTCCTGCTAAAGGCTTATCAGAGAGCGTCGCCTGCACCGCGCCGCAGTGCGAGTGTCCCAGCACCACAATCAGCGGGGTCTTGAGATGTTCCACCGCGTACTCGATGGAGGCGAGGTTTTCCCCGCTAATCACATGTCCTGCGGTGCGCACCACGAACAGGTCGCCCAGCCCTTGATTGAAGATGAGTTCGGGGGGCACGCGTGAGTCGGAGCAAGAGACCACCACTGCGAACGGCTTCTGTCCGTCGGTCTGCAGTTGATAGCGGGTCATCTCGTCCACAGGCGGCATGACGAGTTTGCCGTTGGCGAACAGCTTATTGCCGTACTGCAGCTTGCCGAGCGGGTCTGTCGGGATGGGGTCGGGCTTGGGCGCAAGCATCCGCCCGACGAAGACACCGACACCCGCCGCCAACAGCCCTACCGCCAAAATCTTGACTATCGGTTTCATCGCATAAGGGTTTATTCCACAGCACAGGGTATACTTTGCGGTGCTATGCGCACGGGTCAGCGGTCTACGACGCGAATCGCGCTCATCGTGCTGGGGGTGTTGCTCGCCCTGTATATCGGCAATATCGGCGTGGGCTACTACCAGACCAGCCGCATGCAGTTAAGCCAGCTTGCGCCGTCGCAGTTCACAGTGTTCGGCTTCCCTGCCCGCGCGATGGAAGAGCGACGCTGGAAGATAATCATCACCCACGAAGTGCCCAAAGTGGTGGAGGTGCTGCGCGAGGCAGGCTTCGAACGCCCTGAGTTGGGTGCGGAAGACCAGCAGAACTTCAAGCGCGTGCCGATTGAGGAGGTGGTTCGCACGCTACCTGTTGTGCTGACCGAGCAACACATCGAGCGGGTCTGGGTGGAGGAGCGCGCCGCCGAGACGCTCCGTGCGCAAGGACGCTACTTTGTGGTGCATCTCCAGCTCAGTCGGGAGGGGCGCGCACGCCTTTGGAACTACGCCCGTGAACAGATTGCCCAGTTCCGCGCGCTGGGCGAGAAACCACGCGACGAACGCCTGCTGCTAATGGTTGGCGAACAGCCGTGGTCGGCGCCCGTCATCAGCGCAGAGGTCGGCAGCAGCTGGTGGCTGATGAGCCGATTCTCGATGCTCCAAAGCTCCGATGTGCAGATTTTCCCCATCTACGACGAGGAAATCGCCGAAACGATTGCACAGGGCTTCGAAAACGCGAAACAGAAAGCGCTTGCGCAGGAGGGCGTGCGATGACCATCCGACTCGGACACAGCCCCGATGCCGACGACGCCTTTATGTTCTGGGCGCTGGCAGACGGCATCGTCGAAACGCCCCTGCAGTTCGAACATGTGCTGCGCGACATCCAGACGCTGAACGAGTGGTCGCGTGAGGGCAAGCTGGAGTTCACCGCGATGTCGGTGCATAACCTCGCGTATGTGGCGGATCGGTATGTCGTGCTGAGTCAGGGAGGCAGCTTCGGCGACGGCTACGGTCCGATGCTGGTCGCCCGCGAGCCGATCCCCCTCGACGCGCTCGCACGCTACCCTATCGCAGTGCCGGGCTCCCTCACCAGCGCGTATCTGGCGTTGCGCCTGTTTTTGCCCGACGCCCAGACCCTCGAGATGCCCTTCGACGCGATTATGCCCGCTGTGCAGCGCGGTGAGGTTCCCGTCGGCTTGCTCATCCACGAGGGTCAGCTCACACACCGGCAGGCAGGGCTGCATCTGCTGCTGGACTTGGGCGTATGGTGGGGCGAACAGACAGGCGGGCTACCCCTGCCGCTGGGCGTCAACGCCGTGCGGAGCGACCTCCCACGCGACATCCAGCGCGAGATCGCTCGCGCCTTCCGCGAAAGCATCCAACGAGGGCTGGAGAACCGCGACGCCGCCATGCGCTACGCCATGCAGTTCGGGCGCGGCATCGACCCCGAAACCGCCGACCGATTCGTGGGCATGTATGTCAACGCGCTCACGCTCGACATGGGCGAACGCGGCAAACGCGCAATTAACGAATTCCTCACGCGCGGCGCACAACACGGCATTACGCCCCCAACCACTGTGCAGTTCCTGGAAGATTAGGTACAATCCCACTATGCGAGGCGCGCAAATGAGACACGACATCAGCTGGTGGTGTTATCAGGGGCGTGTGGAGCCGAAACGACTCATCGCCGAAGCCAAACGCATCGGCTACGAAGGGTTCGAACTCGTGCCCGAACCGATGTGGGACATGGTGAAAGTGGCGGGCATGACCATCGTCACGCACGGGGGACACGGGACCCTCGAGAACGGGATGAAAGACACTCGCAACCACAGCCGTATCGAAGACGAACTGAATGCCACCATCGACCAAGCTGTGCAATAATAAATCAACATCATCATCTGCTTCTCGGGCAATCGGCGCGGACGCTCCGACGAGGAGGGCATCGAAAACACTGCCGCCTGCCTCAAACGCATCGCGCCCTACGCCGAACAGAAGGGCGTCACTTTGGCAATAGAAATCCTCAACAGCAAGGTCGACCATCGCGACTACCAGTTCGATAAGATGAGCTGGGGCGTGCGCGTAGTTGAGCTGGTCAACTCGCCCCGCGTAAAGATACTCTACGATATCTACCATGCGCAGATTATGGAGGGCGATGTGATACGCACTATCCGCGCCCACCACGACAAAATCGCGCACTACCACACGGCAGGCAACCCCGGTCGCAACGAAATCGACGACACGCAGGAGCTCTACTACCCCGCGATTATGAAGGCAATCAAGGAGACGGGCTATACGGGCTGGATCGGGCAGGAGTTCGTGCCGAAAGGCGACCCCATCGCCGCGCTGAAGGATGCGTTTGAGCGTTGCCGAGTCGGCTAAGCAGGAGAATCATTGTCGCAAACGAAACGAGCAACCGTGAGCGCACCAAAGAGCCTGCAGGAGACCTATGCGCCCAACAGCATCTGCTACGGCTGCGGTCCGGCGAACCCGCAGGGGCTACACATCCGCAGCTTCGTCGCCGAGAATGGCGAACTGATTGCCGAGTGGCAGCCTCAACCGCACCATCAGGCGTTTCCGGGCGCGTTGAACGGCGGCGTCATCGGCACGATGCTGGACTGCCACTGCAACTGGACGGCGGCATACCACTTGATGACCACGCAGGGGCTGGAGCACATCCCCGCCACCGTTACGGCAGAGTATACGATTAGGATGCTTCGCCCGACGCCTGGGGACGCGCCCGTGCAGCTGCGCGCCCGACCTGTGGAGGCGCAAGGAAGTAAAGTCATCGTGGAAGGCGAGCTGATTGCCAAAGGCGAGGTGTGCGCGACCTGTCGCGGCGTGTTCGTCGCGGTCAAGCCCGGACATCCTGCCTACCACCGCTGGGAGTAGCGGGGCTATCGCCCACGACGCCTCATCTCGGCGGCGATGTGCGACAGGGCGTAAACGCGCAACTCACCGATGCTTAGGCGACGAGCGGCTCGCACCGCCTCGCGATACCTGCCCTGACGCGCTAAGCCGACGGCGTAGCCCGCACGGTACACTTCGATAAGGTCACGCTCTACCCACCCTGCGTGCTGAAGCAGACGCTCCGCCTCATCAAACCGACCTTGCCTTGCTGCGCTCGCCGCCACATAAGCCACTCGCTGCCGATCGCCGAAATCTTCGCAAGGCGTGCGCAAGAACCACTCGGCTAAGCGCGAATCATAAAAGCCCTGACGCCACGCATTACGCGGTATGAAATAACGCAGCTCAGGTTCCTCCCAGTACGCGGGGCGCTGCTGCGCGATGCTGAGCACCGCAGGATAAATGCGATACTCGCCTGAAAGAACAGCACTTGTAAACAAGGAGAGGTCTGACACCTCAAATGAGCCGTACAGATAAATCTGAAATGGGCTAATCTTATGGATCTGCTGGATAGCTTCAATAATCTCAGGCTCGACAGAGCGAGCGCGCAGCTTCCTAAGCTGTTGCTCGAAACTTTCGTGGAGGGTGGGCGTCTCAATAAAGTTCACGAGCTTGCGTGCGGTCTCCGTGCGCCCCGACTCCAACAACACCTGCACGACAGAGAAGGCATCTTCAAGTTCACCTATCGGCTCCGTGACGCGCTTGCCAATGCGCCGCGCGAATGCTTGCTGATTCTGTTCGAGTGCCTCTGCCATGAGTAGCCAGCGCAGTGCGGGCGCGTATTCGAGTGTGTGGGAGCGTTCTAACTCGCGGAGCAGCTTTCGCCACTGCCCTGTGGCGCCCAGACCGTACTGATAGCCTGCAAGAAGATGGTTCTCGGCGCACTCGTAGCGTTGGGTGGGCAGCCGCAAGATGATGCGCTCCATCGTGTCGGGCGATAGCAACACGCTGAATTGCATCGAGAGCAGGGTCAGCTGCGCCATATCAATGGTTTTCTGATTATGGCTCTCCAGATAGCCTCGCAAGGCGGTCTCGGCGGTTCGGACTGCGTCGGCGCGTCGCCCCTGCCGCACATATCGGCGCACCGTGTCAAGCGTCTGCTGGTGGGCGGGATAGAGTGGTCGGCGTAGCGAAAACCCCTCAGACGAGCGGGCGGGCATGCGTTGTAGCCAGCGGCGCGCTTCTTGGATACGCCCCTGCTGGAGCCACGCCCGAAGCATATACAACTCGGCGACAGTGTGGTATTTGCCTAACTGCTGCGCCGCCTGCACTGCGAGGTCAAGACGCCCCTCTTCGGCTGCACGCTGCGCATAGTAACTTAGGAGATGGCGATCCTGATCCTCATTCGTGTAGCGTTTGTACAACTCTGCTGTACGCAGGGCGTCCTCGTAGCGTTGCGCTTGCCAAAGCCTCTCTATCAATCGCTTAAGTAGCCAATCCACTTGCTGCACGACGGAGTCCTGAGGGGAGTATTGAGGCAGCGGCGCGAGTTGCTGAGCAGCGCGCGCGGCTTCCTCGAGGTGTCCTGCATCCAGCAAGCCCTGAATCCATTCATGCAGCAGGAAGGGTTTCCAATCACTGGGTGCGCTTTGAATGAGAGCAAGCCCCTGCTGGAACTCGCCTGCCCGCGCCAACGCAGCGAGATAGTGGCTCGCGCTGCGCACCGAGAAACTTGGATACCTTTGACGCAGAAGCTCCGAACGCGCCTCTTGGAAGAGGCTCTCCGAGCGCAGCGGGCGCAGCTCCTGAACCACCAACGGCGCAACGAAAAGCGTCAACACCCCGAAAACGACGCCGATGAACCACCACTGTGCTCCGACAAGCCGCCACACTCGCATAGTTAACTCCTCCTTGTGAATTACATCTTACCCTGCCCCATACATCCGCATAAAGCACGCGCGGTTCTGATGCATCGGGCGCAGGGCGACGCTTGACGGCTATCAAGATAGCGACGCCCTGCTGGATGTCGAACACATTCTCGTCGGGGGTGCCGTCGGGGGCAGCCTCTTTGCGGCGTGCGTTGCCATGCAGGTTCAGCACATACAGGCGGTCGAAGGTGCGCAGCAGGTGGGCGCGCATCCCGCGAAAGGTGGGGTTGTCGAGGTAGGCGTGGTTGGTGATGAACGCCAGAATGCCCTCGCCTGTATGCGCGATACGCCACTCGCCCCAGCGAATGAACTTCACATAGTCGTCTTGGAGCCATTTGGGGTTCTTCTCCTGCAGAGGCTGACCGTCGACCTGTTTGTAATCCTCGATGAGTTCGCCAATCCAGGTGAGGGTGCGTTTTTTGCGTTTGCGTCCGCCCACCTGCTCCACCTGTTCGATGACGCTGCGGTTGGCGGAGTGTCCG
>JARJMV020000231.1 GCA_029335935.2 bacterium | reverse complement strand
GAACTCGACCCTGTGGTGTTCATCTACACCTCAGGCACGACAGGCTTCCCCAAAGGCGTGATTCTCTCCAGCGACAACATCCACTTCGATATCGAGGCGTGCCAAGCCCTGCTGGAGCTGGAACCTCACGAGCGGTTCTTGACCATCCTGCCGCTGTTCCACTCGTTCGGGCAGACGGTATGTATGAACTTCTGCCTGTGGCTGGGCGGAACCAGTGTGCTGATGGAGCGGTTCTTGCCTCAACAGACACTGGAGGCGTTGGAGAAGCACCGCATCACAATGTTTCCGGGCGTGCCCGCGATGTACGCCGCGATTCTACAAGTGCCTGCCGAGCGCGAGTACGACCTCAGCGCGCTCAAGTATTGCTTTTCGGGCGGCGCGCCGATGTCCGAACCCGTCCACCGCGCCTTCGAACAACGCTTCAACTGCGTGATTTTGGAAGGCGACGGTCCCACCGAATGCTCACCCGTAACCAGCGTGAACCCGCCGCCTCACAAAGGCGTACGCAAAATCGGCTCCGTCGGCGTGCCTTTGCCCGGCGTGGAAATCAAAATCTTCGATGAGAACGACCAAGAGCTGCCCGTCGGTGAAATCGGCGAGATTGTGGTGCGCGGACGCAATGTGATGCTCGGCTACTACAATAACCCCGAAGCGACCGCCGAAGCGATGCGCAACGGCTGGTATCACACGGGCGATATGGGCAAGTTCGACGAGGACGGCTACCTCTATATCGTCGACCGCAAGAAGGATATGATTATCGTGGGCGGCATTAATGTCTACCCCAGCGAGGTGGAGCGCGTGTTGATGGAGCATCCTGCGGTGGCGATGTGCGCGGTGGTAGGCAAGCCCGACCCTGAGCGCGGCGAGGTTCCGATTGCCGTCGTCGTGCCCAAACCCGACGCACAGCCCGACCCGCGCGAGATTATCCGATTCGCCCGCGAACGCCTCGCCAACTTCAAAGTGCCCCGCGAGGTCATCTTCCGCGCCGAGCTGCCGATGTCCAACACGGGCAAGGTACTGAAGCGTCTGCTCAAGAAAGAGCTGGAGCTGGAGAGTTGATGACGAGTTTCCAATCTTCAACCCATCGCTCCCCGTCGGCAATCAGAAGGTTCTGGGCGGCGATTGGGGCGGTGTGGTTCGCGCTCAGTGGTGTGTGGGCGCAGACGCCCCCTGCCGAATCGAAGCCGACGCTCGGCGCGGCGGTGGACTACGCGCCCGAAACCTTCGCCGAGACGCTGAGCCGCCTGAAAGCGCAGGGCGTGGCGGAGGTGCTGGTGCGCCTGACGGAGCTGCCCACGCCCGAACGCTGGGACGCGCTGGTGGACGCGGCCGAACAATCGGGGCTGCGCTGGCGCGTATGGCTGCCTGAGCCGCCGCGCGCCGACGGCTGGCAAATCGCCCCCGAACGGTATCGGATTTCGGGCAACGCCGATGGGGTCTACCCGATTCAAGTCCCCGACGCCGAGCGTGCGTGGTTGGCGGTCTCGCCGCGTGACGCGCCGTTCCTGCGCCTGCACACGCTGCTGGAACTCAGCAACGGGCGCGCGATGACGGCGGTCGGCGACACTGCCGAGAGCGTGCTGCTGCTGTACCCCCTGCGCCGACGCGCCCTGCCCGACCTGTGGGAAGGTTGGGACGCCCATCGCGACGCGCTGCTCGGTCTACTGCGCCGACGCACCCCCAAAACGAACTTTCAGGGCTGGATTGCGCCGTGGGATTGGGAACCACTGAGCATGTGCGCCCTGCCCCCAAGCGCCGTAGCCCAAGCCGAGTGGCTCGCGTTTCTGAAGACGCGCTACCCCGACCTGACCGAGTTGGAACGCGCGTGGGATCTGAGCGTGAAGTTACAAAGCCACGAGCAGGCGGCGCAGCTAATGCCGCTATGGCGCGAGGGACGCGGACTGCCCGTCCTGCTCGCGTGGGACGGCTCGGCTAAACCGCAGGAATTAGACCCGAACCGTAGCCGCTTCTGGGACGACTGGCAAGCGTTTCTTGCGGAACGTGCGCGGCAGTTGCTGGAGGGGCTGCGCCGCGCGCTGCGCGTCTACACGCCCGACGCGGAGTTTATGACGCTGCAGACCGCGCCGAGCCCTGCCGAGCGGCCTCTGCCCGACGCCTTCACCGACCCGCCGACGCCCATCGGATGGCGGCTGCCCGCCGCGCAGCGCGACGCATGGCGCACGCAACTGCTACTGGAGAGCCTGCGCCGTGAGACGCAGCACACGCCGCTGCAAGCCGTGATTTTGGAGTGGGCAGGCGACGACGCCGAACGCGCCAGCCTGTTCCAGACTTTCGCCCGCAGCATGGGTATCGAGCGCATCTATTGGCAGCTGCCGTCCGAGCTTCAGACGTCGGCGTGGCAGACCCTGCAGCAGACAGACGCCCCCCCCGAGACGCCTGCGCTACTGCCCTTCCCGCGCGCACTGTGGGGGCTAACGGAGATTGCCCAATATCGGAGCGGCTGGTGGACGCCCAGCGACCAGCCCGACCTGCAGCCGCTCTTGTGGGGCTTCGAGATTCACGGGTTCCAGCGCGGAACGGAGGTGCGCACGCTGGACGCACAGGGTAACCTGCAAATCACACGCCAGCTGGAGCTGTATTTGTGGCTTACAGAGGGCGAGCGCGAGGTGCGCCTGCGCCGCTTCGACCGCGCCCCCTTGACAGCGTTCGACCTGAACGGCGAGCCAGTGCGCCTCGATATTCGAGGCGATACCGTGCGCCTGCGCGTCGGCGCGGTTCCCGTGCGCCTGCGCGGCTTTCAAAGCGAGCCCATCTGCGAGACCAGCGTCGACGACTGGACAGCGCGCATCGCCGAGCTTGCCAAGCGGGGCAACCCGACTGGGCAGGACGCCGCCGTGCTGAAGTTCAACTTCGATAATGCGCTGAGCGTCTATCGGCGCAACCCTGCGCAGGGCTTCGCGCTGGTGCGCAGCAACTGGTTCGAGATGGAGCGCGCCTACCAGCCCTACCGCTGGATCGAAGCGGAGAGCGCACGCGAGCATGAGTTCGGCACGGTACGACGCGATGTCGCCATGAGCGGTGGCGCAACGCTGTGGCTAAACACACCCCTGCCGATTGAAGGCGCGTCGGCAACCTACACCCTCGCGCTGCGCGAGACGCAGACTTATGCCCTGTGGCTGGCGACGCGCGGCAAACCATCAGGTAAGGTGCTATGGCAGGTGCTGCCCGCGTCGGACGAGGCGGACGCCAAACCCCTCGCCGAAGGAGTTGCGACGCTCACCCCCGAACGCGCCGTCAGCCGCTACGCCGAAAACTGCTACTGGCTGCCCCTGGGCAACGCGCCCCTCTCTCAAGGCGAGTACCGACTGCGCCTGCGCTGGACGCCCGACACGCCCCAACCCCCTCATCACACCGAGTGGGATGTAATCCTGGGCGCCCCTGTCGGTGTACAGCCTACTGGCGTCCTGCCGCCACGATTATAGCCTCCCCAAACTTCTTATCAGGCTACACAACTGGGGCGTACACAGCGCGTTAGCGCTTCGTGGTGCGACGCCGATTGTGGCGTCGTGCAAGTGTGGTGCGCTGTTCTTCGTAGCGTCGGCGTTCCGCCGACAAACCACCAAACCCGTACCGTCGGCGTCCCCGCCGACGAGCAACCCAGCGTAGCGTCGGCGTCCTCGCCGACGAACCCCAAACTCGTAGCGTCGGCGTCCCCGCCGACGAGCAACCCAGCTGCGACGCCATTTGTGATGTTAAGTCGTAGACAAGGGACAGAGGAGAACCAAGTTACAGCCCCTGAAGGACAGGACAAAGACTCGCAGATTTCATCAGCTTCTCCACAAGGCGGCGGCGGTAGCGGATTGGACGGTTCTTGACAAGCGTCTTAGGCTCCGCAGGTTTGTGAAACACGAGGATGTACGAATGCACATTCATCGCTTGGTAGGGTTTCGCACCAAAGGGGCGAAAACCACCCGAACGATAGTACCGCCACACATACAAATCGAACAGTTCAAAGCCGTGGACCTGCTTAATTACATCGGCGTGGAGCGGCAGGATGAGGCGGCTCCGTGCGATGCGATAATCGGCAACAAAGATTGCACCGTACCGATTCGGCTTCAGCACGCGCTTCATCTCGTCAAAAGCGCGCTCCAGCTCGCTCAAGAAAGCGTCGTAGTCATCTATGGTGCTGAGGTCTGCCTCCAAGTCGGAGTAGCGAATCATGTCCGCGTAGGGGATGTCTGTGACGATCGCGTCCACGCTCTGCGTTAGGAGCGGGAGCTGACGCGCATCGGCGCAGATACAGAGCTGCTGTTCCACAGGAGGTGGGGCTTCAAAAAGCGAACCTGTGCGTAGCGCGTTGAGCTTTTTATGAGCAATCTCCAGCGCAGCGGGGTTGATGTCGATACTGATGGAGCGTCGGTTCCGCAAGGCGCACTCCACCGCCACCGTGCCTCCGCCTGCGAAGGGGTCCAGCACCACCTCGTTGGGGTTGCTGAGCCGTTCCACGAACTCGCCCATCACTTGGGGCAGAATCTTGGTAGGGTAGTCATATAGGCTGTGCGGGAACGGCACGGTGGCTTCCCGCCCCAGATCGATAACCGACTTGTACCCCACACGCGCTTGCGGCGGTGTTGGTTGGCTCATGGTTTCTTTGTTCGTCGCCTCAGGCGCAGTTCCTACCCGCACCCGAACGACGCGCCGCAGTTGTAGCAGCTGTAGCACGCGCCCGTGCGCACCATAATCATCCCGCAGTTGGGGCAGGGCGGCGC
>JARJMV020000228.1 GCA_029335935.2 bacterium | reverse complement strand
GGGGGATACGCTCAAAGAAGTGGTGCAGAACGCGCTTTTCGGCGCCCTCAATGTCTAACTTCATCAGATCGCACTGTTGTATCTCGTACCTCGAGAACAGCTCAACGAGGGGAACCACCTCGACTTCCAGCATCTCCATACTTATCCCCTTCGGCAGTGCTTTAGCAGGTTGCAGGAAACGGGAACGCCCACTGTAAGCAGCGCTGTAGTAAAACGGCAGCGCCCCATGTGTATCCAGCACACCTACTTGCACAGGAACTACATTCTTAACCTGATTCAAATCGATATGCTCTTTGAGCCGACAATAAGTTTCGGGCGCAGGTTCTATGGATAGGATACGCGCGTTCGGAAACCGGGTGGCTAACCAGAGGGTAAGAAAGCCGATGTTTGCGCCGATGTCAATCATCCACCCGCGAGTATCTCTGGGAATCCGTTTCAGAACGGTTCGACGCTCCACCTTATCATAACGATGGGGGATAAACCAATAGGTACGGTCCTCATACAGTGTAGGGTCCAGGCGCATTCGGAACCCCTCGACGGGGACGATGTCGCCACCGCCCAGCTTCAGTCTCAGGTGAAGTGGGCATAACAAGAGCATAGGTATTGCACGGATGAATTTGACATTCGGTGCGGCAAGCGCAAGCCGACGAATAGCTAACCGAATGAACTGCTTGCTCTTAGACATAGTAAGTCACCTCTCGGTAGGCAGTTTAATCGGTAGCCCCAGCTTACCCGATTCATCTGCCGCCAGGGTTACTGCCAGCGTTTTGACGCCTTCGCTGTAGTCGGCGCGGATGAGGCGACGGTCGCCCGTGCGAATCGCTTCCAGAAATGCCTGCGACTCGCGCAGGTACGGGTTGTCGCGTGAGTAAAACTCCTCTTTGCGGTTCACTTCGCTCTCCACCATGCGCCCCCATGATACCTCGACGACGCGATGGGGCGTGTAGACCTTCAGCCCCACTTCGCCTGGTGCGTGCAAGCCGTTGGTGTCGGTAATCACGCCGACTGCGCCGTTCGCGAACTTGAGGCAGACCACATCGCTCACATTCACATCGCCGTCGGGGTGGTGCAGGAGTTCGGGCTTGTTCAAGCGGTAGGCGAACACCTCCACGATTTCGCCCACGAGGTAGCGCGCGAGGTCGAAGATGTGAGTGGTCTGCTCCACCAGTTGCCCGCCTGAGAGCGCGTGTTTGCGCCACCAGGGCACGCCAGGCATTCCGCCCTCCCATGCGCCCTTGACCATCAGCACGGGTAGCCCCTGCAGCTGCTCTTTCGCGCGCTCTGTCGCGCCGTAGTAGCGGAAGTGGTAGCCGACCATGCAGAGGACGCCCGCTTTCTGGATAGCCGCCTCTATACGCCTTGCCTGTTCCAGCGTGCGTGCGACGGGCTTTTCTATGAAAAGGTGTATCCCGCGCTCGGCGGCGGCTTCCTCGGCGCCGTCGTGTCCGTGCGGCGGCACGCAGACATACAGGGCGTCCAGCGCTTCGTTATCCAGCATGGCATGCCACTCGGTGTAGGCGCGTCCGCCGAACCGATGCGCCGCGCGTTGGGCACGCTCGAAGTCGACATCGCAAAACGCGATCGGCTGCGCCTCTTCAATCTGGCTCAGCGCATCGAAGTGCGTCTGGGCGATACCGCCTGTACCAACGAAACCGATGCGAATGGGCATAGAAAGAGCCTCCGCCCTCAAGATTCGAGCAGGCGGAGGTGTTTCCTGCAACAGATGGTCGGTTTACGCCGCTACTCGCCCACCGCGCCGAAGTTGAACAACACGATTAGCAAATCCGAGTCGTCGATGAAGCCATCGCCGTTCAGGTCATACTGGGGCGCGTGGCTGCCGAAGTTGAGCAGGATGTGGAGCAGGTCGGCGTCGTCGACGAGGTTATTGCCGTCCACATCGCCGTTGAGCAGGCGCACTTGTATTTGAGCAGGTTGGTCTACCTCCAGCGCCACGCTGGGTACACGCCCGAACAGCGAGTTGTGGATGCGTATCTTCACATCGTGGACGCCCACGGGCGTATCGCTCAGTTCTACCACGCCATCCTGACCGACGACGGCAGTCATCTCATACTTGAGTTCGCCGTCTTGGTAGAACTGCACGATGGCGTTGCGCCCTTCATAATCGCCGTTCCAGCCCTCCACCTCGCCGCCTGCCCACAGGAATCCGCCCAGCGGTCCGAAGGCGTAGAGGATGCCATCGCCGTTGACCACATAGAGTGTGCCGTCCCCGCCAATCGCAGGTGAGGCATACCAGTTTGGCGTGCCGATACTTGCCTGCCAGCGCACCAGTCCGCTGCTGGGGGTAAGCGCATAGGCGATACTACCGTTGCCCCCCACCGCATAGACCACGCCATCGGCACCCACCGCAGGCACGCTACCGCGATAGGTTGCCGAATGACGCCACTGAAGCGACCCCGTGTGCGCATAAGCCCGCAGCTCGCCGCCTGAGTGGGTCATGTAGACGCGGTCGTTTGTGATAGCGACGCCCGACTCAACCACGGCGTTCACAGGAGACATCCACTGCTGCACGCCTGCCGTATTGACGGCGCGGAATATCCCATCCCATGCGCCGAAAAAGAGGCGGCTGCCCGCGATGCCCACCGTGCCCTGCACAGGGTAGAACACGGGGAACCGCCAGCGGAAGGTTCCGTTGGGGTTGATGGCGTTCAAGTAGCGTGCCGAGCCGACATAGATAGTGCCGTCCTCGCCGAAGCAGGGCGTGCTGTTCGCCTCCGTGTCCAGATAGAGCCGCCATGCGAGCGTGCCGTCGGGGTTGATGCAGTAGAGGTAGCCGCCGGGGATTTGCCCGTTCGTCACATAGATTCGCCCGTCGGGTCCGATGGCGGGCGAGGAGCGCACTTCCGCGCCGCCGAGATAGAAACTCCACAGGAGCGCGCCGTTGGCAGGGTTGAGCGCCACCAGCAGCGCGTCGCCGGGGTTGACCAACGCATAGACCGTGCCGTCCGCGCCGATAGCGGGCGTGCTGTTTGCGGCGGAGTAGCCTGCGCTCCAGAGCCAGCGTCGTTGCCCGTTCGGACGCACGGCATGGACGCCGTTGGTCGCGCCGAAGTAGATGGTTCCGTCCGACGCCACCACCGGCGAAGAGTAGGAGCGGCTGCCGCCGTTGTAAGTCCAACGCACGCTGCCGTTGGTCGGCGTACCGTGCGTGGCGCGGCGCGTGTTTCGGTCGCTACAACGGGCGTTCCACATGCAAGCGATTCTATCAGCACATTCGGTAGCCCTTCTCGGCGCGAGGAGAGAACAAACACCCCAGCTCGTCGCATGTAAGCATACGGGTTCTCCACAAAGCCAGGCATGTCCAGATATGCTTTCAGGTTTAGCTCTGATGTTAGCCGCTCCAGCATTTGTCGCTGCTCTCCCTCGCCTAAGATGACGAAGCGCGCATCCACTATCTTTCGCACATGAACGAATGCACGGAGGAGGGTAGAAAAATCTTTTTGCTCAGTTAATCGCCCAACGTCTAAGATCACAGGGGGCGACCCACTTTGGAACCAGGGATTTTCTATAGGTTGCTGGGCTTGACTTAGAATATCTTCAACCATGACAGGATTGTAAATAACTCTAACACGCGACGCAGGCAGACGGTAGAAGCGTTTGACATCCTCTGCCACTCCGTGTGATACAGCGACCACGCCGTCTGCATCGGGGTATAACAGGCGTGCCCCAAAAGGGATCATGCGAGCCCGCAGTGACTGGGTATGAGCAACTGCAAGACTGGGAGTATCACGCACCGAGACGACGAGATAAGTCTTAACTTTAGCGATGCGGCGCGCCACAATTGCGACGAGGTTCGCATGCTCTAATGCTGTGAGCATCGCGTCAGGGTGAACCTGACGCAGATAGCGCACCAATCGCGGTAAGCTGAATAGCACCCGTGAGGCGTTTAGATCTACTAAGCGCACATCTGAAAACACCTGCTTCAAGTAGGGACCTTCGGCTTTGGCAAGCACAAGGTCTGTAGATATCCCACGCTTTGCAAACTCCCGCGATAATGTGAGCATCACGCGCTCAGCTCCTCCACCGTGAAGTGTGGGCAAAAAGATGGCTATTGACATAGAATGCCTCCGACTAAATCTCTTAGGTGTGTTGCTCGTGCTGATATCGATACCATGCCTGAAACATCAATACACGCCACAACAAGCTCTCCCAGTTATGCTTACCTGACAAGTGCTCTTCCCAACAACTTCGAATCGAGTTGCACTGAAAGAGATTAGTCTCGCGCAAACTGCGTTCACTAAGTAGTTCTTCTGCCCAAGACCTTAGCGATGAAACAAGCCATTCTCGGATGGGAACACCAAATCCCGCTTTGGGGCGTTCCACCAATTCAGAAGGCACATACCGATATAAGACATGGCGCAGAATCCACTTGCCCTGACCCTCCCGCACTTTGAGGCGAGATGGAAGCTGCCAGGCGTATTCCACGATTCGGTGGTCGAGAAATGGTACACGCGTCTCTAACGAGACCGCCATCGCAGCACGGTCCAACTTAACCAAGATGTCATCGGGAAGGTAGGTTGTTAAATCGAAGCCGCTCATCGACGCATACGGATCTAAGTCCCAAGATTTACCATCTTGGGCAGATAAGTCGACCACTGCGTCACTGGACAGAAATTCGCAAGGCTCAATACCGTCCCTTATCAAGAAACGATATACATTTTCAATTGTGATGTCATCAAATGAAAGTAATCTGACAAGCCGCTGTTTATGGTGACTTGAGAGACGCCCTGCACCGAGTAGCCGACGGTATTGGAACGGGAGTAATTGGTTAAGCACGGCGATTGGAGTTGCACGAACCGTGCTCACCA
>JARJMV020000209.1 GCA_029335935.2 bacterium | reverse complement strand
GAGTAAGTAATTAAGCCCCAATCCCGCAGCAGGCTTACGGGTGGCTGGGTCAGCTCCTCGGCAACGAGGTCTGTCGTGCAAAGTAAATATTGTTGCATTTTTGCCCAAGTGAACAGATCTTCCAGGATCCCTCCAGTGTTAAGGCTAATAATGAAGCTGCTATCCAAGACAAACTTCACTTAGAGGGCTATCTCCTTGCTGTTCAACGAAGTACGCGATGAATTCCTGCAGTGAGACACCCAGTAGCTGGCTCGCGCGGCTGCTTGTGATGAGCTCGCGTTCGTAGGCTTCCAGCACGAGCCTTTTCAGCCGCGGCGGACGCTCAGGAGGCGCTTCCCACCCAGGCTCTTTTTTATACCAGTCGTTAGCGCGGAAGAGTTTCTTCCAAGTCTTGTAGGCTTGAGAGTCCAGATAGCCTAACTCGTATGCGCGTCGCAGCCAGGCTTGCATGCTCATACCGTAGATGCACTTGAGCGTGTGCAAACGCGCTAATGACAGAGGAAACCCTTTTAGTTCCCTATCTACCGCGGTTCGGGGCACAAGCAACGCCGCCGCGAATCGGTGTGCCGCCTGTTCCTCATCGAGAGGGCTTTCGGGGCGCAGTAGGATGTGTCCGAGCGCGTGCGCCAAGCTAAATCGCTGCCTGTCGCCAGGAATGTTGTGCCTGACAACAATCACAGGCTGATTTTCATCATTCTGGATGTAGAAGGCGCAGGCGTCAAAGCCTTCGCAAGCGGGCACCTCGCCGACGCGAATTCCATACGCCTCCACAGTCGCCGTTAGGTTCGCTATTGGGGCGATTCCCAGCCCCCACACTTGGCGCAAGTCTTCCGCCGCGGCCTCAACTTCGTCGTATGTGCGCACGGTGCGCGGGAAGCCTTCGGGATATCGAAAATGAAACCTCTCCTCGATAACCCCCTCTATGGTGAGGTAGCGCTCTAACCAGTCGCGAATCTGTGCAAGAATCGTCTCCTCGTCGCGTTTGGTGCGGCATGAGTGCCCTCGAAATACAGGTTCAATTGTACCGATAGACATATCCGACATTCGGAAAAAGTCTACAGGCTTATCGAGCGTTCGCGCGATGGCAAGCAATTTCTCTGAGGAGGGTACGAGAACGCCCTGCTCGTATTTGCGAACGGATTCGTAGCTCACACCAATCCGTTGTGCGAGCTGGCGTAGACTGAGGCGCGCTGCCTTCCTCGCCCATCGGATACGCTCACCGATTGTCTCCATAGGTTGACAAATTGTACCTTAAAGAGGCGTTTTGTCAACCCACACCCATTCCTACTACATTACCTCGCAAATTTATAGTTAGATACACGGTGCGTACATCGTGGCGTCCTGTCTTTTCAGAAGTGGCGCCACTCCCCAGCATCTTCATAGTGCGTGTGTAGGAAGGCTCTTCTGGAGGTACTCCCTTGCCCAGCGGTCGGCTGCAAGGGCGTTCTCCAGCGTGGCAGGTTGAGGGGCGTGCGCTGCCATCACTTGCTCCACCAAGCGCGGGATGTCGGTGAAGCGAATTTGGTGCTTCAAAAACGCACGCACGGCGACTTCGTTGGCGGCGTTCAGCACGGTGGTCATCGTGCCGCCCACACGCGCCGCCGCATACGCCAACTCCAGGCACGGATAGCGCGCGGGGTCGGGCGTCTCGAAACTCAACGCCCCCACCTGCTCCAAGCGCAGGCGCGGCAGGGCGATGTCGACGCGGTCGGGATACAGTAGCGCGTACTGAATCGGCAGGCGCATGTCGGGCAGGCTCAGCTGCCCAATCACCGAGCCGTCCACGAACTCCACCAGCGCATGCACGATGCTCTGGGGGTGAATCAGCACCTCCACCTGCTCCAGTTCCAAGCCGAACAGATGCTGCGCCTCAATGACCTCCAGCCCCTTGTTCATCATCGTGGCGGAGTCGACGGTGATTTTCGCGCCCATGTCCCAGTTGGGGTGTTTGAGAGCCTCCTCGACGGTGATGGCGTTGAAGGTGTCCAGCGAGCGCGTGCGGAACGGTCCGCCCGACGCCGTGAGGATAAGCCGCGCGACCTGCTCGCGCTTACCTGCGAGCATCGCTTGGAACGCGCCAGAATGCTCGCTATCGATGGGCAGGAGGGGCGCGTCATACTGGCGCGCTGTACGCATCACGACCTCGCCGGCGGCGACCAACACCTCTTTGGTGGCGAGCGCGACGGTTTTGCCTGCCTCCAGCGCAGCGAGCGTCGGCTGGAGCGCAATCGCGCCGCCCAACGCCACGACCACGATGTCCACATCCGCGCGCTGCGCCATTGCGCATAGCCCCTCCACCCCTGCGTAGAGCGTCAGCCCCGCTATCGAGGCATTCGGAGGCGGCTCGATAAGCCCCACAATGCGCACCCCCAGACTCGTCGCCTGATTCGACAATGCCTTGTAGTCGCGATAGGTCGCCAAGCCCACGATTTGCAACCTGTGAGGCAACCGACACGCCACATCCAGCGTCTGCTTTCCAATCGAGCCAGTGGAACCCAGCACCAAAACACGGCGCATTGAGCAAAGGATACCCCAAGTGGCACAAAATCTGCTATAATGCACCTATGGCGTGCGATAGCGCGCCTGAAGGTGATTGTTTACAATCACGCAGGAGGTCAACTTATGCAACGAAATAGAATATTGTGCTGTTTAGCAGGGCTAATGTTGTTCGGTCTCGGATTGAGCGATACGCCTCGAACGCCGCTTTTTGTGAACAAGCCTATCTTGCCCCGTTGGGCGCCGCTGTGGGACTGGGAGCAACCCTACTCCTTTGAGTTCCAGCATCGCGCAATCGAGGCGCTGACGGGCGTGCAGGGCGTTGGCAGTTGCTGTGCGGAGGGCGTGACGCACGATGGGCTACCGCTCCATCTCTGTTTCGCGCCGGGCACGCCGCCTGAGTATGTAGAATATGTATCGCGCCTCATCTTCGGCGATTTTCAGCCCGCCTACAACATCGGCACGCGCTGGACATCTACCTCTTACGGTAGCACGGGAAGCCGCGGCAACCCGATACGCCTGCGCTGGAGCTTCGTGCCCGACGGCGTGCTGTTGCCCGGACTTAGCGGAGACTCACAGCCCAGCAACCTGTTCAGCAGCATGAACAGCAAGTTCGGGGGCAACACCAATTTATGGAAGACCCAGTTTCGCAACAGCTTCGCTCGGTGGCAACAGGTCGCAGGCATCCGCTACGAAGAAGTGAGCGACGACGGCGCGGCGTTCTCCAGCAGCCCAGGCTCGGCGACCGCGCCTCGCGGCGATGTGCGAATCGGCGCACGCACACTGGACGGCGTGAACGGCGTATTGGCATTCAACTACTTCCCGAATTATGGCGACATGGTGCTGGATAGCAGTGAAGGTTGGCAGTCCAGCGGCGGAACCTATCGCTTCCTGCGCAATGTGGTCATGCACGAACACGGGCACGGCTTGGGATTGGGACATGTCATCCCCACCAACTCCACTAAGTTGATGGAGCCATACCTGAACACCAACTTTGATGGACCCCAAGACGACGATATTCGTGGGGCGCACCGCAACTACGGCGACCCCTACGAGCTGAACAATTCCGTTTCCCAAGCGACCGTAATAGACATGACCAACACCAACAACATCACCCTCGACTTCCCCAGTTTGGATCGCACAGCGGATGTGGACTGGTATCGCTTGCAGATCCCCGCGTTTCGCCGCCTCACGATAACCGTCACGCCGATTGGCGCACAGTATCAAGTGGGTCCCGATGGCGGTACGCCAACAACGATCGACACACAGCGTATTCAGAATCTCCAGCTGGAGCTGCGCGATAGCACGGGCGCGGTGATTGCCTCGTCGACGGCGAACGGCGTTGGACAGGCGGAGCAGATTGCGAACTTCGTACTGCCCCCTGCAGGCGGCGCTTACTACGCACGGGTGTTTTCGGGACCTGGCTCCACTGACGATGTGCAGCGGTATCGGCTCACGGTGCAGACCACCACGCGCCCTGCGGGTGATGTGGACGGCAACGGCTGCGTGGACGACGCTGACCTGCTGCAGGTGCTGTTCAACTTCGGCTCGAGCAACGCCGCAACCGACCTCAACGGCGACGGAGCCGTCGACGACGCCGACCTGCTGCTGGTGCTGTTCAACTTCGGTAGCGGATGTTGATACCCCCATGTAAACGAGAACCCAGCGTTCAGGAGCGTATCTTCTGAACGCTGGGGGTGCGCATGATGGTGCGCCTACCGCTGTCGCCGACGACGAAGACCCAGCAGTCCCAACACACCAGTTCCGAGCGCAATCAGGCTGGCAGGTTCGGGGACGGGCACTAAAATTAAGTCCTGCGCCTGTGTGGTGTATTGTATCATATAATAATACTCAGAGGATCGATTGACAGAGTTGTTCAATAGATAGTTTGCATATGAAACAGCGCCAGATGAAAACCCGCCGGTGATTCTAAAGTTACCCGCATATAGGTTAGCAGGGCGTCCCGGATAGACATCGTTTTCTAACTCCCAGATGGCAAGCTGCAGCCCTGCGGCTTGGTCAGTATTGGTTGGGTTCGCCGCCAGTTGCAGCACATACCCCACACGCCCAAAACAGCGATGTAGATTGTAGAAGACGGTCTGGTTGAACGGCTGCGGATTCCCAGCTTCCACACAAACGGCGTAGTTAAAATACGGAGCGTAGACAGGCGCATTCAAACCAAAAACGCCTGCGTTGAGTTGTCCAAAACTCGCGACATTCCCTGAGCTGAAACCAAGCGGATACCCCGTGACAATTACAGGACGATTTTGAGGCGGTATAAACGCCTGATTGTCTCTGCTGAAGATGTTCGTGAACTGCGCATAGCTTGCGCTCATCGAGAGTACAGATACTAGTATACTTGTGATTAGAGGCCTCATCTGCATGGCAATCCTCCTAAGTGTTAGGTTTCGTGAGCCGCAGAGCAGCTCCACTATATATGACTCGAAGCCGTCAGGTAATCGGACAACCTCCCAAGATACTTAACCAAGTCTTAACTTTCAAAAGTCGGGGCTTTATCGTCGCCCATCGGGTACACTATAGGCGATATGAGTCGCAAGCGAGGCACAGTACTACTCGCGATGAGTGGGGGCGTGGACAGTTCGGTGGCGGCGGCGGTTCTGATGAAGCGCGGCTTCGAGGTCGTCGGCGTCACGATGCAGATTTGGCAAGAGTCGCACCCCGACCCTCGTCACGGGGGCTGCTGCTCGCTGGGTGCGGTGGAAGACGCGCGTCGCGTCGCCCGACGGCTGGGCATTCCCCACTATGTGTTAAACTTTCGCCGTGTGTTCGCCGATACCGTCATACGCGACTTCATCCACGAGTATCGGCGTGGGCGCACGCCCAATCCCTGCGTGCAGTGCAACCGCTTTGTGAAGTTCGACGCGCTGCTGCGCAAGGCGGACGAGCTTGGCTGCGACTATATCGCCACCGGACACTACGCTCGCACACGCTACAACCCCCACACAGGGCGCTACAACTTGCTGCGCGCCGTTAACAAGGACAAAGACCAGTCCTATGTGCTGTATATGCTGAATCAGGAGCAGTTGCGCCGCGCGATTTTCCCACTGGGCGCGATGCCGAGCAAGACCGAGACGCGCCGCCTCGCCGCCGAGCTGGGACTGTGGACGGCGAACAAACCCGACAGCCAAGAAATCTGCTTCACGGCGCACGCTGGGGGCTATCATCAGTTCCTGCGAGAAGTCACGCCCGACGCCTTCCGTCCAGGCGAGATTCGCGACATGCAGGGGCGCGTACTGGGCACGCACAACGGCATCGCGCTCTATACCATCGGGCAGCGCAGGCGACTGGGCATCAACACGGACGGCAAGCCGATGTTCGTGCTGCGCATCCTCCCCGAAGAGAACGCTATCATCGTGGGGGAGGAGTCGGAGCTCTACGCGCGCGAGATGACCGTCGGCGCGGTGGAGTGGAGTAGCATCCCGCTTTTGGAGACCCCCATGCGTGTACGCGCGAAAATTCGGTATAATGCGCCAGCGGTAGGGGCGACGCTGTACCCGCTTTCGGAGCCGACGCACGTGCGCGTCGTGTTCGACGAGCCTGTGCGCGCCATCACGCCAGGGCAGTTCGGCGTGTTCTATCGGGGCGAGACAGTGGTGGGCGGCGGCGTGATTGAAGCGCCTCACGCCGTCAACCCCGACGCGGAGACCACAGACCGAGCGGTGAAACGCGCTCTGCAAATCGTGCAGCCGTTCCTGCTGGAAGGGGTAGAGGTATGAACGAAGTCTTGCTGATGATACTGATTGCGCTGATGAGCATTACTTTGCTGGCGCTGGTCTGGGCGGTTATTGGCTTGCTGGTTGTCGCTAAGCGCGAGCTGCCCAAACTACAACGCCAAATCAACGACATCAACGGGCGCGTGGTGCAGGTACTCGACGAGCTTGTGCCCACCCTACATGGCGCGACTCAAACGCTCAAGGAAGCCGAGCGCGCCCTGCACGAAGCCGCCGAGACCATCGAGAACCTACACATCGTCAGCGACAACATCCGCCACAAGCTGGAGGTCGCTGACACGCTGGGCGCGAAGGTGCGTCGGCTGCCTGAAAAGACCGCACGCGCGCTGGGCAAAGCGATGCATCAGGGCTTCAAACTGGGTGGACAGCTGCTGAGCCAGCAGTTGGAGAAGCGCTCGCGCCCCAAGCGCACCACGATTTACGATAACGCGCCCAGCTTGGAAGCCACACCTGCAAGCGTAGACGCCAACCCTACCCATCCCAGCACAGAGGCTACCAGTAATCCTATCGAGATTTCAACGCAGGCGCGCGCGGATCCCGAGCTTCCACCGACCGCTATCCACGCGCCCATCGAGAATTCCGTCGCACATTCGGCGGAGCGCACTCCCAACGGGGAGGCGACCACACACACCACACACAAGGAGGGATAATCATGCAAAACCAAGACGAACGCAGCGGCGTGCTGTATCTGCTGGCAGGAATCGGACTGGGCGTGCTAATTGGCGCGGTGATTGGACTGCTGTTCGCGCCTAAATCGGGCGAGGAAGTGCGTGGCGAGCTTGGGCATAAGTTGCACGACCTGAGCGAGAAGGTGCGCGAGTTGAGCCACCAGGTCTCCGAGCGCGCGGGCGAAGTGGGACGCAACTTGCGCGAGCGCGTCAGCCGAAAGACGCACGAGGTCGCCGAGGAGATCGCGCCCGACGAAGCCTAATCGACCATGTGGCGCGTACTGGGCTGGGCAGCGGTGGTCGCCGCTGCCCTCTATTTCCTCTATATCGTGCGGGCGTCCCTTATCCCGTTCGTGATTGGGGGCGTGATTGCGCTGCTACTCAATCCGTTCGTGGAAGCGCTGTGTCGCAGGGGCTACTCGCGCGGGCGCGCCATCGTGAATGTGTTCCTCGCGTTCTTGCTGCTCGCTATAGGACTGGGATTGATGCTCGTGCCCGCCTTCTATGCGCAATCGCAGCAGATTATCCAAACCTTCAGTCAACGCGGCAACGGCGACATCAGCAAAGTGGTCGATGGGTGGGTGAAAGACGCGCAGGGGTACTTAGAGCGCGAGATTCCCAAACGGCGCGCCCTGATTGAACGCAACGCCGAGCTGCTCAAGCGACTGGATTTGCCCACCGAGCCGAAAGCGCTGGCAGAAGCCCTTACCTCGCGCTTGCAGAAACGCGCGAACGAGATTCTATTGGACAACGCGGCGCGCTACATCAACTCCTTTCTCAACACTCTGCTCGGACTGCTCTCCAAAGCGCTGTGGATTCTCTTGATCCCGATGAGTGCGTACTTTTTCTTGCTGGATATGCCAGCGCTGCAGCGGAGCTTTCTGTTTCTTGCGCCCCCCGCCCAGCGTGCGGCGGTGCGCCAGCTGATGGGGGAGATAGGCGCGCTCTTCTTTCGGTACATTCGGGGCATCGTCACGGCGTCGCTCGCCTACGGCGCGGTTAGCATGCTCGTTTATTGGCTGATAGGCGCGCCCAGCCCCGTGCTACTGGGCGTGCTGGCGGCGATTCTCTACCCTATCCCCTACCTGGGTTCGTTTCTGATTGCTCTGAGTGCGTTCGTGATTACGCTGGTGTTCGGCAGCACACACCCCATCCTGTTTCTCTTCACTGTTCCCAAAATTTGGCATGCCGTGATTGTCGTAGTGGCGGCGATGACGGTTAATAACATTTTCGATTTGGTGGTCACGCCGCGTCTGCTGGGCGGCGCGGTGGGGCTGCGCCCGTTGGCGGCGCTGATCGCTATCGTGGTCGGCGCGAACTGGGGCATTTGGGGCATGCTGTTGGCGGTGCCAGTCGCCACCACATTCAAGATTATCATCGAACGCCTGCTCCACTTCTTCTACGGCGAGTCGGAGTTCTTGGAGTTGCCCAAGCTCGCCCCAGAACCGTCGGACGGTGCGCCTGAGTCTGCGCAGGAGACTGCCCATGCCGCGTCGGATTAGCGTGAAAGTGACGCCGCGCGCCTCGCGCAACGAGCTGGTGGAGCTGCCTGACGGCGGGTTCGTGGCGCGTGTCGCGGCGCCCCCTGCCGACGGCGCCGCCAATCGCGCCGTGATTCGCCTGCTGGCGGAGCATTTCGATATCGCGCCCTCGCGCATCCGTCTCGTCTCAGGCGCCGCCAGCCGCCAGAAAGTGTTCGAGCTGGAGTAGCCACTGTCGCACGCCTCGACCCACAAAACTTTTTCTCACCTCACGCGTCGAAAACTGCGGGTATACTCATAGAAGCGCGTATGCGCCGATGCAGGAGGCAGACCTATGAAGAGAATCGCAAGTTTACTGGCACTGGGCGTACTCACAAGCGCTATGATGGCGCAAGACTCCGCTACCCTACAATTCAAATTCA
This sequence comes from bacterium, assembly GCA_029335935.2. Classification (GTDB taxonomy): domain Bacteria; phylum Armatimonadota; class Fimbriimonadia; order Fimbriimonadales; family GBS-DC; genus GBS-DC. The sequence continues at coordinate 2,814 of JARJMV020000209.1, read as the reverse complement.
CCGAGAATCAACGCGAGCTGTTCGACGCCACTGTGGAGCTGAACGGCAACCTGCCTATTCCGGGCGCATCGGGCATGGCTGGCACGCTGAAGCTCATCATGACCCTGTTCATGCAGGTAGACAAGGTAGAAGAGGGCGGCAGGGCGACGGTCAAGACAGGCTTGGAAGCGTTCGACGCGGAATTCAACGGGCAGCCGTTCCCCGTGGGGCTGGACATGGCGCGAGGCGTCATCCCCGACTCGACCGCTGTGGTTCACCCTGACGGCAAACTCGGCGGCTTGCAGGCAGGCGGCGGACTGATGGGGTTCCAACTGCCTGGCTTCGACCCGCGCAACATGGCAACCTTGCTGTTCCCCACCGAACTCCCTGAAAAACCGCTCACCAACGGCATGAGCTGGCAGTTCACTCGCGTGATGGGCGCAGGCGACGACGCACTCAAAATCCCCATGAACGCCCGCTACGAAGGCATGGAGGAATACAACGGCGCGAAACTGCACAAGATTACACAGACCTTCGAGCAGACCATCGAGTCGTACCAAGACGCCTTCTATCAGCCCACCAACGACAAAGATGCCGCCGTGCGCGTCACGAAAGGCATAATGAAAGGCACGATGACGATGTGGTATCACCCCGACACAGGGCTGGTGCAACGGATGACGATGCAAGCCAGCTTGAACCAGACCACTGAACCCATCAAGAAAGACGGCTCCGAGATTAAGGACTTCGAGCGCGAGAGCAACGAGGTGCAGCTCAAGGCGACACTGCAACGCAAGGAGCCAAAATCGCCGAGCGCCACAACGAGCAGCAACTAACCGTTCATAGAACTCTTGTGGCATGGTGCGACGGCGTTTTCGCCGTTAGGAGACGCTTGGGTGCGACGACATTCTTGTCGTCGCACCATGAGTGATTATGTATGCTGCGACACTCTCTGTAGTTGCCGATTGGCTGCGTGCGTTGGCGTTGCCTGTGACGACGATACAACCGCGCAGCGCCGATGCGCACGAGACGCCGCTGAGCGTGCGCATGGTGCGGCAGTCGCTGCGCGCCAGGCGCGTGATAGCTGTCGGTGGCGGGCTGGAGGGCTATCTGGAGGCGTTGGGACGCGCGCTCGGTCGGCGAGTCCCCATCAGCTTGCTGATGGACCACCTCCAACCGCCACCAGATGACCTGCATATCTGGTTAGACCTGCGCTATGTGCGTCAGAGTTGTGCGCAGGCGCTGATTTGGGCGCGCGAGGATGGCTTTGCTGGCGTGGCGCAGCGTCAGGCGTGGGCGCGCACGCAACTGCAGATTCTTCAGCTGGAGCGGCGGGTGCGCGAGGCGCGTAGCGCGTTGCAGGGGATGGCATATCTTGCGGTGCATGACGCCTATCGCCCCCTCACGCGGCAGTTGGGCATGCGCTCGCTGGGTAGCTTACAGCCCGACCACGAACGCCCGCCCAGCTTGCACCAGCTCCGCGTCGCCATCGAGCGTGGCAGGCGCGCCGGCGTGGCGATGGTGCTCACCAGCGAACCGTCGGGCATCGGCGCGACCGTCGCACGCACGCTGGGCGTCCCACTCGTGCTTGCCGACACGCTGGAGACGCCCGAGACGACGCACGACTATTTCGCGCGATTCGCTGGGCTGGTGGACGCGCTGGTTCAGGCAGGCTCGGGACGCCCGTAATCGCGCATGATGTTCTGAATCTGTTCCACGAGGCGCGCGGCTTCCTCGTAGGGGCGCTGCCAGATGTTGCGTCCGAAGATTAAGCCAATCGCGCCTGCTTCCATCGACAAGCGCACCTTGCTCAGTACATCGGCGTCGTTGCCCTTCTCGCCGCCCGACAGCAGCACAAAGGTATTCACTGCCGAGCCGACCACGCGCTGGATGCGCTGCTCGTCGCTCTCTTCGAGTTCGTTGTAGGGCTTGGGGTGCTTGGCGCGCTCTTCTGGAGGCGCAAGTTTGGGGAAGTTGACCTTCACGATGTCCGCGCCAAGCTCGGCGGCAGTGCGTGCGGCGTAGTCGACTGCCCACAGGCTATCGCGCCCGCCTTTGGCTTGCACCGCCTCGCCGCGCGGATACGCCCAGATAATCAAGGGCATGCCATATGCTTCGGCGGCAGCGCGCACCTCCAACAGCTGCTGGAAGTCCTCATCTTGGCGCGGCGAGCCGACATAGAGCGTGTAGCCGACGGCGTCCGCGCCCAGCCGCACGGCATCCTCCACGCGCGAGTTTAGCGGCGACAGCGCATGCGCGTCCGAAGGGATTTCCGTCTTGCCGTTCAACTTCAAGATGAGCGGGATCTTGCCTGCGTACTTCGCCAGGTACTTCTCGGCGATGCCGTATTGGAACGCCACCGCGGAGAAGCCCAAATCAATCGCTAAGCGGCAGATGTAGTCGGGGTCGCCCGAGGGGGGATAGGGGAAAAAGTCGCGCGGACCGTGTTCCAACCCCTGATCGTAGGGCAATACCATCAGTGTGCCGTTCTGCAGACCGTACTTATACATCATGCGGTACAGGCGCGTGCGCTTGCCTGTGTTCAAGTGCGTTAAATCGCTCAGGGAGAGCCGTTTCGTCGGCGTTGCCGTCATCATAGTCCACCTCTCTGCCTGTGATTATACCTGCTGCCGTTGGAGGAGGAACGCCATCGCCTGCACAGCGAGCAGATAGCTCTCCACGCCGAAGCCTGTGATTTGCCCGACGCAGACGGGGGCAATCAGCGAGGTGTGTCGGAACGGCTCGCGGGCGTGGCTGGTGCTCGGGTGCACCTCAATCACGGGCAGTTGTGGGGCTTGTGTTGCGGCGCGCTGGGCGATGCTGGGGGGGGTGTTGGCG
>JARJMV020000207.1 GCA_029335935.2 bacterium | reverse complement strand
GGCTTCCATCACGGCGTTGAAAAGTTGCAGCAGCAGTGCAGACGAACGGATTTGCGCTAAATCCGCGCGCAGAGTTTCCGCCTCACTGCCGAAACGGCGAATCGCTGCGTGCAACAGCGCGTCACGCACTTGGGCAGTCGCTTGCTCCAAGCCTTGCTCCAAGCCTTGCTGCAAGCCTTGCTGCAAGCCTTGCTCCAAGCCTTGCTGGAAACCTTCCTGCAAGCCCTGTTGCAAGCCCTGCTCAATCGCGCGACGCTCCAGACTCGACACAAAGGTCGTCCCCCGCTCGCGCTTATACTCCTCAATCAGCTCCTGCACTTGTTGTTCCAGCGTTTCTGGCAGCATAAGCACCCACTCCATCAAGCGTTGTATGTGCGCTTGGTCTTCTTCATTATACCCGAACTCTATCATCAGCTGCGTGAGCTGCTGGCGCACCTCGAATCGCAGTTCCACATCGTTCTCTGTCTCCATCGCCTTGCGGAACGCCAGCAGGACCAGCGCCGCAGGGTTGCCCTGACGCGCCGCCTCCATTAAGCGCGTCTCGTCCAACTGCAGCAGCTTCACCGCGTGGAACTGGAACTCCAGTCGGGTGCCGGGCAACTCGTGCACATAGCGGTCAGGCGCCCAAGTGGGGTGCTTGTCGGCGTAGATGACGATGTTCACAATCGGCAGGCGCACTTCTATCCACACGCGGGCGTGGTAGGTGAACACGCGCTCCTCCATATCATTCACGAACTGCGACTGCGCCTCCAGATGCACCAAGATCGCCTGTGAGCCGCCGCCTCTGAGCCGCACTTTCACCAGCCGATCGGTGTAGAGCCGACCCGTCTCACTGCGCGGCGTGAGGCGGCGCAACTCGTTGTCCAAGAACTGGATCGGATGCGACCAATCGATCATCTCGTGGAGTTCGGGCAAGACGAGTCCGATGAACTGGCGGAAGAAGACAGTGAGGAACTCCTTCCATGGGCTATCGTAGTCTGCGCGCACGGATGCCTCTCTCATCTACAGCACCTCTGCTATACTTATGATACCGAACTTAGATCACTTACAGGCGTCTATGGGTATACTTGTGGGCGCGAGTTAAGCGACTTGCGCGCGGAGTGAGCTATCCGTCAGCAAACGCAAGGGGTAGACCAAATGAGAGTGCTATGGATGCTGGGGCTGTTAGGCGGGCTTGGCGCGCTGAGTTGGAACGCCATGCCTGCCAACGATACGCAAGAATCCGACAAGGTCGTCACGCTCAAGCACCGCGTGATTACCGAAGCGCCTCGGTCAGGGGCGATTAACCGCCGAGTATCTGATTTGGAGTTCACCGACCTGCAGGGGCGCACCTACCGCTTAAGCCAGCTGACTCAGCGCGCGCCTGTGGTGTTCGTGTTCACCGCGACCAAGTGTCCCGCCGCGCAACGCTACACCGTGCGCGTGAACCAGATGTATGAAACCTATCGCAAGCGAGGCGTGCAGCTGTTCTTGGTGTACCCTAACTACGACGACACGCGCGAGGCGGTGGAGCAGCATCGGCGCGAATATGGTCTCAAGCCGCCTGCGGTGCATGACCCAGACGGCGCGATTGCACGCGCGCTCGGTGCGACGATGACCCCGCAAGCCGTGCTGATAGACAAGAAGATGCTGCTGCGCTATCGCGGCGCCATCGACGACAACCGCTACGAGACCCGTGTGCGCGAGCATTACCTCAAAAACGCGCTTGAGGCAGTGCTGGCAGGGAAACCTGTGAAGGTCGCCGCCGCCGAAACCTTCGGCTGCACCATTCGGTTCCGTGAGGAAGCCGCCGCAGAAGCCCCCATCACCTACGCTAAGCATATCGCGCCGATTTTACAAGAGTATTGCCAGCCCTGCCACCGCCCAGGCGAGGTCGCCCCGTTCTCGCTACTGACCTATCGCGACGCCTACACTTGGCGCAGAGAGATTGCCAAGACCGTTCAGGCGCGGCAGATGCCGCCGTGGAAGCCCACTAACGGGCATGGCGTGTTTCAAGGCGAGCGACGCCTCACCGATGAGCAGATAGGGATGATTGTGAAGTGGGCGGAGACGGGCGCGCCGATGGGCGACCCCAACGATATGCCCCCACCGCGCCAGTTCAGCAACGACTGGGCGCTCGGCAAGCCTGATATCATCGCCGAGATGCCCGTCGAGTACGAGGTCGGTCCCACTGGCGACGACGAGTACCGCCATTTTGTGATCCCGACCAACTTCGATGAGGATGTGTTCGTGCGCGCCATCGATATCCAGCCGGGCAACCGCAACACGGTGCATCATGTGATTGTGTTTTTGGACACATCGGGCACAGCGCGACGCTTGGACGCCGCCGACCCCAAGCCGGGCTACGAGGCGTTCGGCTGGCCCGGCTTTGTGCCTGCAGGTATGCTGGGCGGCTGGGCGCCAGGTTTCTCGCCCAGCGTGCTGCCCCAAAGCACAGGCTACCGACTGCCCAAAGGCGCGGACATCGTGCTCCAAATCCACTACTACCGCACGGGCAAGCCCGAAAAAGACCGCACGCGCGTGGGGCTATACCTCGAGAAGCAGCCGAACCCCAAGCCAGTGGGCATCGCGTGGCTCATCAACCCCCTGTTCCGCATCCCCGCAGGCGCGGAGCGTCACGAGGTGTGGGCAATGTGGATAGCGCCGCGCGATGTGGAAGTCGTCGCTATCACGCCCCATATGCACCTGCTCGGACGCGAGATGAAAGTGGAAGCCGAGCTGCCTGACGGCAGCAAGCAGACGCTCATCCACATCGACGACTGGGACTTCAAGTGGCAAGACACCTACCACTACAAAACGCCTGTAAAGCTGCCGCGCGGCACGCGCGTGGTGGTGCGCGCCTACTACGATAACTCCGAGAAGAACCCCAACAACCCCCACAAACCGCCGATCGATGTCGCTTGGGGCGAGCGCACCAGCGATGAGATGTGC
>JARJMV020000177.1 GCA_029335935.2 bacterium | reverse complement strand
TGTAGCACGGCGTGTGCGTAGAGACGCTCGTCGAAGAGCGACTCTCCGTCCATCACCAGCGCCAAGTGGGTCTGTTCTACTTCGGGTGTTTCAAGGTGGCGCGATGGGGCGGGTGGATGGCGCGGGGGGGGGGGCTGAGCGGGGATTTCGGTGCGCGTCGGTTCTGGGTTCCAGTGCCCCAGCCAACGCTCCACTTCGGCAAATAGGGCGTCTGGGTTTAGATGGCCCGCCGCAGCGACCACCACACGCTCGGGGCGGTAGTGCGTCTGGGTGAACTCCAGTATCATCTCGCGCGTAAACGCGCTGACGGTGTTGGGGGTTCCGATGATGCGCCGCGCCAGCGGATGGTCGCCCCAATGCACTTCCGAGACGCGGTCGTGCAGGATCTCGTCGGGCGCGTCTTCGATCATACGCATCTCTTCCAGAACGACCCCCTTTTCCAGTTCGATATCGTCGGGGTCTAAGCGTGCGTGGAGGAAGAGGTCGCTCAGCACTTCGACGGCGATGGGCATATGCTCGGCAAGCATGCGCGCGTAGTAGAAGGTGAGTTCCTTGCCTGTGGAGGCGTTCAGCACGCCGCCGCGTCCTTCGATGGCTTGGGCGATTTGGGCGGCAGTGCGCGTTGGAGTGCCTTTGAACAGCATATGCTCCAGAAAGTGGGCGATTCCGTGTTGGTGGGGTAGCTCGTCGCGTGAGCCTGCGCGGATCCAGAGGCTGACCGTCATCGACTGCACGGTGGGTATCGCCTCTGCCACGATGCGCACGCCATTGCTCAAGGTGGTCTGGTGTAGGTTCATCCGTCGGGAGTATACCTGATGAGCAGTTCGCGCAGTTTGGGGATGGCTTGGCGCATCACTTTGGCGCGGTGGCTGATGCGGTTTTTGAATTGGCTGGGCAGTTCGGCGAGCGTGCAGCCGAGTGCGGGCACATAGAAGATGGGGTCGTAGCCGAAGCCTGCTTGTCCGCGTGGGGCGTCGGCGATACGCCCTTCCAGCGTGTCTTCAAACGTGTAGAGTTCGCCTGTCGGCGTTGCGATCGCGACGGCGCATCGGAATCGCGCCGTGCGCCGCTCGAGCGGGATGTCTTTGAGTTGTTCGAGGAGAATGCCCATCTTCACCGAGAAAGGCGTCTGCTCGCCTGCGTATCGGCGTGAGTGGACTCCTGGCGCGCCGCCCAGCGCGTCGATTTCCAGCCCTGCGTCGTCGGCGAAGCTGAGTGCATGGGTGAACGCGCTGCACGCGCGCGCCTTGATCGCTGCGTTGCCCACATAGCTCTCGGCGGTCTCGTCGGGCGGTTCGGGTGCGTCCGCGTAGTCCGCCAGTAGCCGTATCGACACCGCCAAATCGCTCAGCCCCGCCTGCAATAACTGCTCAATCTCGCGCGACTTTGAACGGTTGTGGCTGGCAATCACGACGACGCGCGGCTCAGGCATCATCAGTGAGGCGTTGGATAAGGTCTTGCACGCGCGTCTCGATCATCGTGCGCACGCGTCGAAACTCCTCGATAGGGAGCCCCACAGGGTCGGGGATATCCCAGTGTTCCTGCACGCCCCAATAGGTCGCTGGGCAGAGTTGATCGGTGCGGGCGTCGCAGAGGCTTACCACCGCGTCGAACTGCGTGATGTCGAACTCGGCGACGCTTTTGGAAGTTTGGCGGCTGATGTCGATGCCGATTTCGCGCATCGCTTCAATCGCGAGCGGATGCACCTTCCCCGAGGGTGCAGTGCCTGCGCTGAACGCGACCACTTTGCCCTGACCGTGATGGTTGCCGAACCCTTCCGCCATCTGGCTCCGACATGAGTTGCCCACGCAGACAAACAGCACCAGTTTCGGTGTCTTGGTCATTTTAGTATCCTCGTTGTTTATAGTGTTCGATGGTTTGCAAGTAATGTTCCATCCCGTTGGGGCGGTTGACGCTGGCTAAGAGGGTGGGTGGTTTGCCGTGCGCGGTCATCCGTTCCACAATGCCTGCGACCATCGCCCAGAGCGCGACAGCGGCGCCAATCCCCGAGGCAGGACAAAACGCCGTCTCCACGCCTTCGAGGCGAAGCATCGCGTCGCCATACGGCGCGGCGTTGTCGATGACCAAGTCCACCACCTCATAGAGCCGCTTCCCCGACTCGTGTTCGGACTGCAGTTGGGAGGAGTAATCAATCGCCGTGAGTCCGATGGTGAACACCTCGCGGGTGCGCGCCTGTATCGCCAACTCCACTGGGAAGGGGGTCTTGCCCGACACGCTGCCGAGAATCAGTACATCGCCCGCTATTACTCGGCTCCGATCTAGCGCGGCGCGCACGATACAGCGCACGGTTTCAGGGGTGGTCTGCGCCCCGACCCCTTGCGCTTCACGGTAGGGGTTCGTGTTGGTCACTTGCAGGTCGAAACTGAGCGGACTGAATGCTGCCAAGCCGCCCGCGCGATTAATCAACTCGCGCGAGACCAGATGCCCTGTGTCGTACACATGCACGACACCGCCGCGCAGTAGCGACTCGGCGCATCGGTCGGCGGCTTGCTCAATCGCGGGACGCGAGCGTTGCTCCAGTATCGTCAGCTGCGCACGAATGCGCTCGAAGTAGGTCTCTATCAAGTTCATCGCGATAGATTCTACTCGAATGGGCGTCTGTTGCTGTGTCTTCACGGGGATCGATTCGCCTGCGTCGCGGCGCACACGCGGGATGCTCTCTACCATAGCTGCTAAGCGGGGTTTTCAGGTACACTTTGGGTATGCTGCGTCGTTGCCCGTATTGCCACACGCCGCTGCCCAGTGAGGATTCGGAGCAGGAGTGCCCGACGTGCCGCAACATTGTGCGCCCGCCCAACCCCCACGCCAAACGCTTTGCTTGGATGGCGCTCATTACGGCTGTCCTCTATTTTATCGCGATGTTCTCGATGATAGCGGGGGACACGGGCTGGTGGATTGGCGTGATTTTCGGTGTGGCGACGCTCAGCGGGATCTATCTGATGGTTACGATGTATCACTTCTTCAAAGCGGGGTAAAATTAAGATTCTCTATGGCGGTGCAGGTTTATCGTGAGGGCGCGGCGGAGTTTCATCTGCCGCAGAGTGCGCATGTGTTTTACAACCCACGCGCGCGGTTGGGGCGCGACTTGGGCGTGCTGGCGATGCGCGCGGAGGCGGAACGGCTCGAACGCCCCCTCGAAGCGCTGGAGCTGATGGCAGGCGCAGGGCTACGCACCAAACGCTATCTGCTGGAAGCCCCGCTCCAGCGCATCGTGGTCAACGACGCCAACTACGCCAGCTTCGAGGTGCTACGCCGCCATGTGGGCGACGATCCGCGCGTGGAACTGCACAACGAACTCGCGCAACGCCTGCTGTGCCGTTTCTATCTGGAAGAGCGGCGGTTCGACTGGATTGACTTAGACCCGTTCGGCACGCCGTCGCCCTATGTGTCGCATTTGACGGGCGTGGCGCGTTGGGAGGGGCTGCTTTATATCACGGCGACGGACGCCCCTGTGCTGTGTGGGGCGCAGCGCGGCGAGGCGCTCAAGTCTTACGATGCGGTCTCCGCCTACGGGCGCGAATGCCACGAGATAGGGTTGCGCATCTTGGTGGGCTATGTGCAGCGTCGGCTGATACAGGCGAACATGCATGGGCGTCCGATGTTGAGCTTTTTCGACGGCTACTGTTGGCGCACGCTGATTCGCGTGTTCAAGGGCACGCGCGGGCTGAATGTGGAGCATTTCGGGTTCATCGTGCAGTTGCCCGACGGCGAGTATCGCGCGACGATGGCGGGTGTCGCCGCGCCCGTGAACCACGCCTACAACCCCTCCACCACCCTCCGCTGGGC
>JARJMV020000164.1 GCA_029335935.2 bacterium | reverse complement strand
ACGCACGGACAAGAATGTCCGTGCTACAGTAGGCATAGCGCACGGACAGGAATGTCCGTGCTACGAGAAGCTCAGGAGGAGCGCATCATGCTGAAACGCGATACGGAGGAACTGGTCTTGGAATACTGCGAGACGCGTGATTTGGAACTGCGCGACGCGATTACCATTCAGCTGTCGGGGCTGGTGGAGAGCATCGCACGCAAGTTCGTCGGGTCGGGCGAGCCGATTGAAGACTTAATTCAAGAAGGCTACCTCGGACTGCTGAACGCGCTCGACCTGTTCAAACCCGACAAGGGCGTCAAGTTCACCACCTACGCCACGCACCTGATTGTTGGGCAAATCAAGCACTATCTGCGCGACAAGGGCAAAATCATCAAGGAACCTGCGTGGCTGCAGGAGCTCAACAGCAAAATCAATCGCGTCACCAACGAGTTGAGCGCACGCTACGGACGACCCCCCACCACCCAAGAGATCGCCGAGTTTCTCGGCATGACCACCAAAGCGGTCGAGGATGTGCTGATGACGCGTGAGGTGTTCAAAGTCAGCTCACTCGATGCTATCTACGAAGACGAGGAAGACGAGTGGAACGGCTACGACTTGGACAAACTCAACTGTGAACCGTGCCAGACCTTCAACCTGCCGATTGAGGAGCGTGTGGTGGTGGAAACGGCGATGCAACAGCTGAAACAGATTGAGCAACAGGTGCTGCAGCTGTTTTTCAACGAGGGCTATAACCAGACCGAGATAGCGCACCAGTTGAAAATCTCGTGCAACTATGTGTCGCACATTTTGCGCAACGCCACCCAGAAGCTGCGACGGATGGTGAACGAGGCGGAATGGCTCGACGAGCAGCGGTTTCGGGCGCGCGCGCTGGAGCGGGGCGACTTCGAGGCGCGGATACTGGACGCGCAGACAGGGCTGTTCTCAGCGGATTACCTAAGCGTGCGCTTGCGCGAGGAGATTCAACGCGCCGCGCGGTATGGTCAGAGCGTCGGATTCGCGATTTTCGAGTTCGTGGCGGAGAAGAGCGCCATCGATTCTCTGGGGGAGTTCGCGTTGGGCGAGCTGCTGCTGCAGGCGTCGGCAGTGGTGCGCGACGCCGTGCGCAAAGCGGACATTGTCGGGCGGTACGGGCGCGCCTCGTTGGGATTGCTGATGCCCTACGCAGGCGAACACGCGCCCACCATCGCTGCGCGTGTCGCGGAACTGCTCACCGAATGGCTACAGACAACCTTCAACTCCAACTTGCGCCACCGATTCGAAATCCACACGGGCTGGGCGTACTACCCGAACGACTGCGAGAATGCCGACCAGATGCTCCGCGCCGCCGAGCAACGCCTATGCGAGCAACGCGCCCGCCAACGGCTCGATGAGAACGCCGCCTAAAGCCTGTTCAGGTACAATCTTGCTCGATGCGCATACCCATCGAGTGGCTCAAGGACTTTGTGCAGGTGGACTTAACGCCCGAGCAGCTCGCGGAGCGGCTCACGATGGCGGGGCTGGAAGTCGAGGAGGTGTTGGAGACCCCGCAGGGCGCGGTGCTGTCGATGTACCTGACGCCCAATCGGGGCGACTGTTTGAGCGTGTTTGGCGTGGCGCGCGAGGTGTACGCGCTGCTGGGCGAGTCGGCGCGCCCCACGACGCTGTTCCATCGGCTGAACGCGCAGGTGCTGAACCCGCCAGGAGCCGAGCCGCTGGAGACCGCACAGCATGTCCGCGTGGAGATTCGCGACCCCGACCTGTGCCCACGCTACGCCGCGCGCGTCATTCGCGACATCACGCCCGCACCCTCGCCTGCGACCGTGCAGAACCGTCTCCTCGCCGCTGGCATGCGACCTATCAACAACATCGTGGACGCCACCAACTATGTGATGCTGGAGCTGGGGCAGCCCCTGCACGCGTTTGATCTGCAGACCCTCAAAGACCGCACCGTCGTAGTGCGCCGCGCCAAGCCCCAAGAGCAGATTACCACCCTCGACGGGCAAACCCACACCCTCGCGCCCAGCATGCTCATGATTTGCGACGCCGAGCGACCTGTCGCCGTGGCAGGCATCATGGGCGGCGCGGAGACCGAAGTCACCGACAATACGCGCCACATCCTGATGGAATCGGCGCATTTCAGCCCGCTATCCGTGCGTGCGACCGCACGCCAGCTGGGGCTACGCACCGAATCGTCCTACCGCTTTGAGCGTTATGTCGACCCGAACTTGGTGATTGTAGCCCAGCATCGTGTGTGCGAGTTGCTGGAGCAGTGGACGGGCGTGGCGGCGGCGGCAGGCGCGATTGATGTCTATCCGCACCCTATCGCGCCTCGCGTGCTGACCGTGCGGCTTGCCCGCGCCGAGCGGTTGCTGGGCTTTGGAATCGATGCGGACGAGGCGCACGCCGCGCTGGAACGGCTGAACCTGCGCCCCGAACCGATCGCAGGCGGCTTCCGCGTGCAGGTTCCCCTGTACCGAGCCGACCTGCAGCGCGAGGAAGACTTGGTGGAAGAGTTGGGACGCATTCTGGGGTACGAGCGCATCCCTGCGATACCGCCGCAAGGGTTCACCACGCAAGGCAAGGACAGCCCCGAAGGCGCGTTCGCCGAGCGCGTGCGCACAGTGCTGCTGAGCGCAGGGCTGCAGGAGATTGTGGGACACACCCTGGAAGCCCCCTCGCCCCTGCAAAGCGGCGGCGAGGGCGTCAGCGAGTGGATGTATCAGCCCGTATCTCTACAAAACCCGATGAGCGACGAGCTGAGCATGCTCCGCCACTCGCTGATGAGCAGTCTCATCCGCGCTGCCGACCACAACCGTCGGCGCAATCGGCGCGACCTGCACCTGTTCGAGATGGGGCGCGTCTTCGCCCAAGACGAGGAGGGACGATTCCACGAGTGGACCCACTTAGGTCTGTTGATGACAGGCGCTCTGCACGCCCCGCACTGGTCAGGCAAGCCCCCACAAACCGACTTCTACGCGCTCAAAGGCGTAGTGGAACATCTGCTCAGCGAGTTAGGGATTCAGGCGCGTTTTATCGACGCAGCGGGGCGCGACCATCGGCTCCACCCGACACGCTCGGCGTATGTGCATGACGCGCATCAGCAGCGACTGGGCGTTCTGGGCGAGCTGCACCCCGAGCTGCAACAGCGCTACGAGTTCCGTCAGCGCGTCTACCTGGCGGAGTTCGGGCTGACGACGCTCCTGCACGCCGCCGCGCATCGCGTGCAGTACCGACCGCTGCCCGCCTTCCCGCCTGTGCTGCGCGATATTGCGATTGTGGCGGCGCAATCCACGCCGTTCGCCGCGCTGGAAGCCACGATTCGCGAGGCAGGCGGCGCAGTGTTGGAATCGGTGCGCCTGTTCGACCGCTACACAGGCGCGCCCGTGCCCGAAGGTTTCCACAGCCTCGCCTTCGCGCTGGTGTTCCGCGACCCGAACCGCACCCTCACCGACGAGGAAGTCAACGCGCAGGTAGAAGCCATCTTCGAAGCGCTGGAGCGAAACCACCAAGCGACACGCAGAGGCTAAATTTCGGATATGGAAGCCCTCATCGCGCTCGCGACGCTGACCGCCCTCGAAATCGTGTTGGGGATCGACAACATCGTCTTCATCTCTATCCTGACAGATAAGTTGCCGCCAGAGCAGCGAGCGAGGGCGCGGTTCATCGGGCTGAGCCTCGCCTTCATGATGCGTGTGGCGTTCCTGCTCTCCATCACCTGGATTATGCGCTTGGAAAGCCCGCTCTTCGCTCTCTTGGGCAACGAGTTCTCTGGGCGAGACCTAATCCTCATCGCGGGCGGGCTGTTCCTCATGGGCAAAGCCACCTACGAAATCCACCACAAAGTGGAGGCGTCGCAAGGCGAGGTGAAAGCGCCCCCGACGCTTACGCTCAACACCGCAATCGTTCAGATTGTGCTAATCGACTTAGTGTTCTCCATCGATTCCGTGATTACAGCGGTCGGATTAGTGCGCGAGTTGTGGGTGATGATTGCTGCGGTGCTGATAGCGATAGGGTTCATGATGGCGTTTGCAGGTTCGGTGAGCCGTGTGATAGATACGCACCCGTCGCTGAAGGTGCTGGCGTTGGCATTTCTGGTGCTGATAGGTTTCAATCTGATGGGCGAGGGGTTCGGCTACAAAATCCCGAAGGGCTATATCTACTTTGCGATGGCGTTCTCGTTGGGGGTTGAGGTATTGAACATCAAGTTGCTGTATCGCGCAAAGCCGCCCAATAG
>JARJMV020000159.1 GCA_029335935.2 bacterium | reverse complement strand
CTCATGCAACGACCGACTCGCACGGCAACCGTGTTGTGAGCGCCATCAGCCTCGTGGAGCTGGGCAGCGCATCCGACGACGCCGACACGCTCCACGCCCTCGTCCGTTTCGCAAGCCAAACGGCGTATCAGACGGGCGCATCGCTGGAGATATATCTGCCCGAACCTGACCTTCAACGGTTCGCGCACCCCCAACTGCCCCAGGTGCAGTGGCTTGGTCAGGGCAGCGCGATGGTGCGTGTGTGTCGCTGGGAAACTCTCCACGACGCGCTGGAGCATCTGAGCGCGCCTGCACCCGAAAATCTCGCCGTGCTGGGGCAGGCACGCGCGCTTGCGCTGCTGTTCGGACTGCCGACGCCTGAAGCCCTCATGATCCCTCCTCCACTGCGCGAACGCTATCCGACGCAACCTGCCTGCTACTCGCCCGTCGATTCGTTTTGAACCGACTGGCGCACGATACGCTTCACCTGGCTATAGCGCGTGCGGTAGTAGATGTACCCGCCCGCCGCCAGTAGCGCTATCGCTGTGCCCAGCAGGAGCGTGCGATCGAACTGCTTTAGCACCGCATCGCCGAACCAGTGAACTAAGTACGACACGGCGAAGAAGCGCGCCCCACGCCCGAGGATGCTCGCGCCCATCATCAGGGGCAGATTGAACCGAAACACACCGCTGGCTATCGTGAACACTTTGTAGGGGATAGGCGTAAACGCCGCGATGAGAATGGTGTAGACCCCGTAGCGATTGTAGAGCCGCTCCACCGCCTGTACCTTCTCCGCCTTAAACATCCTGTGTAGGATAGGGTAGCCACCATATGCACCTACCAGCCACCCAAAGCCCGCGCCCAACACGCTACCGACCGTGCAGACGAGGGCAACCCATAGCGGCGACGGCGCGTCAGGCGCAAGCAGCAGCGCAATCACCAACACATCAGGCGGCACAGGGAAGAACGACGACTCGATAAACGCCACGCCGAACAACCCCGCCAAACCGTACTGCTGAATCAGCCCCAGCGCCCACTCCTTCAACGCCTGCATCGAGAAACAGTATACCCCCACTTGACATCGCGCGCGAATCTGTGCTATAATAGAGATGCTTGGAAACGCTTTTACCGCCAACGAGGGCAGTACCAAGTGAACAGGCACGGATGTTTTAGAAGCGTTTCTGTGCAGAGGAGTTGGAACCGATGCGAGGCAAAGCGACGCTACGCGATGTGGCAGAGCGTGCAGGATGTTCCATCACAACGAGCTCGAACATTCTGCAAGGGCGCAGTCATCTTTACAAAGAAGCGATGGTGCAGCGCGTGTTGAGCGCGGCGCAGGAGCTCGGCTACCGCCCGAACTCGGTGGCGCGTAGCTTGGCGCGACGACGCACCGCCACCATCGGCGTCGCGTTAGACCCTCACCACACACGCCTGACCCATAACTTCTATGCCCATGATGTGCTGGACGGTATCCTCGCCTATCTGGAACCACGCAACTACGACATCCGCCTCATCACCCCGCGTACGAGCGACCCCGCAACCGTGTGGCGACGCATCGACAACGGCTCCATCGACGGTGTGATTCTGGTGGCGCCCGTGATGGGTTCGCCCCTGCTGGAATGGCAGCACTATTCCACCCTGCCAATCGTTGCTGTCGGCAGTACCTTGCCCGAAGAGTACCTCCTTTCGCAGGTCGATATCGACAACGACGCCGCGATGGCAGCGCTAACCGAGTGGGTCCTTCAGCAGGGGCATCGCGCAATTGGGTTCATCAAGGGGCATCCACTGCACTGGAGTGCGCACCAGCGCGAGCGGGCGTTTCGGCGCGTGATGGAACAGCACGGAGTCCCCATCCGCGAGGAGTGGATTCTGCAGGGCGACTACGGCTCCGAATCGGGCGCGCTCGCTGCCGAGCAGCTCCTGCGCCTGCCCGAACGCCCCACCGCCGTGATTGCCGCCAACGACGAGATGGCGGTCGGCGTCACCCAAACCTGCCGTGCGCTGGAAATCCCCATCCCCGATGTACTCTCCGTCGCGGGCTTCGACGACTCCTACTGGGTGCAACGGATGGGCTTCCAACTCACCACTGTCCAACACGACCGCTACCAAGTGGGCTACCTCGCCGCGCAGATCCTGCTGCACCAGATCGAGACGGGTGAAACGCGCCCCCAACGGATGCTCCTGCCCGGCACTCTGGTAGTGCGACGCACCGTGGCGCTCGCGCACGCCTTAGCTGCGCTCCCAACTCCACCAACGGCTCTCATAACCGAAGGAGGTTCAAGACAATGAAGCGAACGCTCGTTTCCCTCATCGCAGCGATTACGCTGACAAGCACAGCGTATGTGCAGCCTTATCGTGACGACTTCAACGGCGGCTTCGGCTTAGGCTGGAGCTGGAAACTGCCCAGCAACGACCCGCTCTGTACCCTGTTTGACAACGCTGTCTCGTTCGGCAGCAGCTCGATGACCATCAGCACGCGTGACGGCGGCATGTTCGAGCAAAACAACAGCCACAAGAATGTGCCCACCCTGCGCGTGGTTGGACCCGTGCCCACCGATTGGTATATAGAAGTCGTGTTCCGCACCGACTGGAGCCAAGTGCCCGCTGACTTCTTCACTCAAGCGGGGCTGTTGATTGCCACCGATGCTACGCGCTACTTCCAAGTGCTGATTACGCGCACGCCCCCCTTCATCGGCGACCCAACCACCGTGTATGGCTCCACCAACGCTGAGGGACCCACCGCAACCGAGAATCCTGACCAGTTCCGCTGGGGCGAGCGCGTAACGAATGCTTGGACGCCCGACAGCGACTGGATGGGCGTGCGGATTGAGCATGTATCTGGCGAGGCGAACGCTATTCGCGTGCAGTTCCGCCACTCGGGCACGAACGGCTGGGTGGACTACGACGGCTTCAACGGCGCGTACTATGTGCAAGGCGACTTCGGCGGAGACTTCTATGACCATATCGTCAACCTGCTGAATAGCGCGGGCGTTCGCATCGGCGTCTACACGGACAACGCCTGCGGCTGCGGTAACCAAATCCCGTTCGAGTTTGATTACTTCGAGACGAACATCCCTGTTGCGCCGTTGGGCGATGTGAACGCTGACGGCTGCGTGGACGATGCGGATCTACTGGCCGTGCTGTTTGCCTTCGGCAACGCGGGCGACTGCCAAGACGAGGATATCAACAGCGACGGCATCGTGGACGATGCCGACCTGCTGAGCGTGCTGTTCGCGTTCGGCAGTGGCTGCAACTAAGCCATCAACCCCTGCCCCTCTCCCACTGTGTGGGAGAGGGGTAAACCTACCGTAGCACGGACATTCCTGTCCGTGCAAAGCGTAGCGTCGGCGTCCCCGCCGACGAGCCTGCTTGGACACGACAGTCCAAGCCACGCGCGTAGCGTCGGCGTCTCGCCGACGACAACGCTTGGACAAGACTGTCCAAGCCACAAATACCGACGGAGGTGCATTATGAAACGCAACAATGGCTTTACGCTGATTGAACTGTTGGTCGTGATAGCGATTATCGCCATCTTAGCGGCGATCCTGTTCCCTGTGTTTGCGCAGGCGCGCGAGAAAGCTCGCCAGACCCAGTGCGCTTCCAACGCGCGTCAGGTCGGGCTGGCGACGAACATGTATATTCAAGACTATGACGAGATCTTCCCGATTGGCTATCTGAACGCCTTCAGCACCTTGGGACGCGAGGTTATTTGGCACTTCCTGATTTCGCCGTATATGGGCGAAGGCAAGTTTGAGACCTACGCGGACGGCGCGAACGGGCAGCGCCCCGCGCCCCAAGTGCGCAGCTGCCCCTCCGCAACCTATCGCAACGCGCTTGCCTACAGCATGAGCGAGCGCGTGGGGGGTAGCGGCGTGGTGCAGAGCGCGAATAACACCGTCTGGCGTTGCTCAAGCAACCTGACTCCGTGCTTACCTGCCAGCCTCGCGACGATGAGCCATCCTGCTGAGACGATTGTGTACGGCGACGGCACACAGAACCAAGAGTGGGCAGGCAACTGCGGCGCGCTCTTCTGGTGGACGCCCGGACTGCTCAACGGCTGGGGCGGCAACCCTGCACGCACCGACGACGAGTGGGATCGCATCGACCGCGACTTCAACGGCTTAGGGGCAAACCTGAACGCCGCGTTCCAAGTGCGCTACCGCCACGGCGGCAAGGTGGCGAACCTCGTCTGGGCGGATGGGCATGTGAAAGCGATGCGCCGCGGCGCCATCAAAATCCCGTGGAACTGGCAACTCGGCGGCGACGACCCCAACGCCAACGACCCGAACATCCGATAAGACGATGCAATACACACGCACCCTCCAGTTCTCGGGCTACACTTGGCGCGTGAAACGCTACAGCACGCCCGTCGGACCCGGTCCGAACTACTTCTCGGACTCCGAGTGCAATGTCTGGGTCGACGCGCGGGGCAGACTTCACCTGAAAATCACGCGCAATCGCGCTCGGTGGGAGTGCGCGGAGGTTATCTGCACGCAGTCGCTGGGCTACGGAACCTATCGGTTCTACTTGGACAGCGAGGTGCATAACCTTGACCCGAATGTCGTGCTGGGGCTGTTCAACTGGAGCGACACGCCCCAGTACGGCTACCGCGAGATCGATATCGAGTTCGCGCGGTTTCAAGGAGCGGCAGGTCCCAACGCCTACTACACGATACGCCCGCACGATCCGGGGCACCCGCAGCATGCTTTCCAGTGGCCCGCCAACATTCGCCAGTCGGTACACCTCTTCCGCTGGGAGCAGGGACGCCTCTACTTCCGAAGCGTGCGTGGGCATCGCCCCGACCCGTCCAGCGCGGGTGCGATGGTCGCCGAGTGGACTTACACGGGAAGCTTCGTGCCCCCGCCTGGCGACGAAACCCCGCGCTTGAATCTGTGGCTCTTGAACGGACAGCCGCCCACCGACGGACGCGAGGTGGAGGTCATTATCAGCCGGTTCGAGTATGTGAGGTTATGATATGCGCTGCTGGCAACTGTTTCGGCAAGGGTTCTTAGCGACGCTTGCGCTTGCGTGGCTCGGCGCGGCGCAGGCGCAACCGCAGTTTGACGACTTCTTGGGCGGCCTCGATGCCCAGCTCGGTTGGAGCTGGCAGGTCGCAGGCAACACCCCTACGAACAGTCACGACCCTGCCCGTGTCGGGTTCGATACCGATGCACTGCGTATCACGGCGCAGGCGGGCACGCTCTATCAGAACCCGAATAACATCCGCAACTTGCCCAGCCTGAGCGTGCCTGCGCTACGCGGCGCGTGGGTTATCGAGACGCGCGTGCGCCTGCAACGCAACGGGCTATCGGGCGCGTATCTGCAAGCGGGCGTCGTGCTGTTTCGGGATGCCGATAACTACTTCAACCTGCACTTGGTCTACCTACCCGACCAGAATAACCGCCTCTCGGTCAGCGGCGGGCACGAGCAAGGCGGTGTTTACCAGTGGGCAGGGCTGAGCGGGCTGATGTGGGACGCCACCAGCGGCGATACTGCACGCCTCATGATTCGATACGAACCCGACACGGGGCGCGTGCGCTTCTTCTATGACCGCGAGGACGGCGCACACTGGCGCGAAATGGACGGATCGCCCAAAATGCTGAGCGACTACCTCTCGTTGCAAGCGGTCGCGCTCAACAGCGGGCAGATTGGTCTCTATGTCGACACCGCGGGCGGCTCGGGAACCCCTGCGCCTGTGGCGACCTTCGACTACTTGCTGATTCTGAGCGACTATCACCCTGCCGATGTGAACCAAGACGGCATCGTAGACGACGCCGACCTGCTAAGCGTGCTGTTCAACTTCGGGGTACAGCGGTGCAACCACCCTGCCGATGTGAACCGAGACGGCATCGTGGACGACGCCGACCTGCTGAGCGTACTGTTTGCGTTTGGGCAGCGATGAGGCGATGGTTTCCTGTAACACGGACAGGAATGTCCGTGCTGCAGCGCGAGATTCTAAACCGCGTCAGCAAGCAGATTCTGAGGAGCACGGACAGGAATGTCCGTGCTACAGCGCGAGATTCTGAACCCTATCAACAAGCAGATTCTGAGTAGCACGGACAGGAATGTCCGTGCTACAAAGGGACTACTTGCCTTCTGCCGCCTTCTTGAACTTCTCGTAGCGGTCGCGAATCTCCTTCTTCATCGCCTCTTCCATCGTGGCGTCCTTCTCGATTAGGTCCACCGCCATCTTCTGATACTTCAGCGCGTTTTGCAGGTCGCCGTGCTTGAAGTAGGCATATGCCAGCGTGTCCAAGATAGAGGCGTCTTGCTCTTTGGTGAGTTCGGCGGCGCGTCGCGCAATTGTGATTGCCGCCTGATAATCAGGCGATTGAGGCGCTGGCTTCGTGTCGTCGTCCACAATCATCCATGCAATCTGGTTCAACACCTGTGCGTTGTCCTTGAAATCGTTCTGCGCGAGTTGGAGCGCGTAGGGATAGGCTTGCTTCTCGTCCACGCGCAGCAGGGTTTCGAACCGAATGAGCTTCAGCGTGAGGTAGTCAGGATACTGCGCGATCATCGAGTCGAGTTTTTGGAGGGCTTCAGTGCGCTTACCCTGTTGCAGGAGCAGGGTGAACTCGGTGAAATCTTTCTGGAGTGCTTCCATCTGTTCGCGTTCACGCTTGCGCCGCTCAGCGTCGGCTTTCCAGTCGAAGTTGCCCGCCAGCACCGCATCCAGTACCTCATCGAGACGATCCATCGGGTGTCCCATCCATACGACGCGTCCTTGCTGGTCAACGACGAAGGCTGTGGGCACGCCTCTTTGTTGCGCTGCTTCCATCCACGCTTTGGCGACCGCGCCGTCAGCAGTGTCGACCGCCACGATGTAGTCCATCTTATTGCCCATACCTTCCACGAACCGCTCCACTGTGCGGATGTGGGCAGTGGGGTTGCCTTTGTCGACGCGCTCCCAGATGCTCACGCCGATAATTGTGACCTTGTCTTGGTATTTCTGGGCAAGTTTGGTCAGGTGGGGGATGGTCTGTCGGCAGGGACCGCACCAAGTCGCCCAGAACTCCACCACATAGACCTTCCCTTTCTCGAACTGTTGGACGGGGTTGCCTTTGATCCATTGGGCGACGGGCAGTTTCGGGGCGGGATTGCCCAGCACCAGTGTTTGTGTCCAGCCCGTGAGTACGCTCATCAACGCCGCTGTAGCCAGTATGATACGCATCGGTTTCACCTGCGGGCAGTATACCCCAATCGGGGCGTTGTAGGGCAGCGACTATCGGCGGTATTGGTGTGCGAACTGTTGGAGGATTGTTTCGATTTTAGCGACTTGCGTTTGCACGGTGAAGTCGCGCAGCACGCGTTGGTGGGCGTTTTGGGCGCGTCGGCTGCGTTCGTCGGGGTTCTCGATAATCTCGCGGAGTGCGTGGGCGAGTGCGTCGGGGTCTTTGGGGCGGACGAGCCAGCCTTCGATGCCGTGGGTAATCGCTTCGGGGATACCGCCAGCGTCGGTCGCAAGGATTGGCAACTCTGCCCACATCGCTTCCAGCATGGCCATCGGCAGCATGTCGTTGAGGGTGGGCAGCGCGTAGAGGTCGATGGCTTGCAGCAGGCGTGGGACATCGTTGCGCTCGCCCAGCCACAACACATGCGCCGACACGCCGAGCCGCTGCGCCTCATGT
>JARJMV020000148.1 GCA_029335935.2 bacterium | reverse complement strand
TGGACCCTGTGTTCCCCTCACGCCTACTGACAGGCGTGCGTCAAGAGGGCTACACCGAGTACCGCGTCGAGTTCCCGAGCGCGCTTCAGAGCGCATACCCCGCCAACAACACAGTGCATGCGTGGTGGTTAGTGCCGACTGAAGGCGCAGGGCGCTTCCCCACTGTCGTCTTGCTCCACACTTTGGGCATTCGCCGCCCCGAACTGGAGATGGGGCTGGCGCGCGAACTCGCACGACACGGGATTGCCGTGCTCCTGATGACCTTGCCCTACCATATGAACCGCACGCCGTCAGGGCACGGCAGCGGCGATATGATTCTCACAGGCGACATCCCACTGCTGCGCGAGGCGGCAGTGCAAGCCACTTGGGATGTGCGCCGCGCGTTCGATTGGCTCCAACGCCAACCCGAAACCGATCCTGAACGGATTGCGCTGGTAGGCATCAGTCTGGGCGCAATCCTCGGCGCGACGGCGCTGGCGTCTGAGCCGCGCGTCCATAGCGCGGTGTTGATCCTGGGCGGCGCAGACTTGGCGCATGTGCTGTGGGACTCGGTGCTTGCCATCCGCGCGCGCGCGCGCCTGCGCCGTGAGGGCTACACGCTCGAACGCCTGCGCGAAGAGCTCGCGCCCGTTGAGCCGCTCAACCTGCTTACACCCGAACATGGCGAGAAGACCTTCGTGATAGGCGCGCGCTTCGATATCGTCGTGCCCACCGAAGACACTGAGAAACTCGTTCGTGCGCTGGGCGCGCCGAGAGTGTTCTGGCTCAACACGGGACACTTCGGCGGTGGGTTGGTGCAGCGACCGCTGTTTCGGATGGTGCGCCAGTACCTACAGGCTCGATTCGAGGGTCAGACGCTCGGGAATCCACCCAACCTGCTCGCGCCCACCCTCCGTATCGGCGCCATCTACAGCGCAGGACGCGACTTCCGCCTTGCCCTTGCCACCGATTTCTGGCGGTCGGATAAGAACGGCTCGCTGTTCGTGTCGGGCGTGCTGACCCCGCGCGGCGGGTCGCTCTTCGCTGGCGCACGCCTACGACTCGGCTTCTCCGCAGGCGTGGAAATCACCCCCAAACGTACCTACGGAGCAGTCTTCTGGCATTTCGTGCTGTGAACACCCCCACCCCCCTTGACAAACCTGCCCCCCATCGGGTATTATTTAGCCACGCTAAACATCTGAGGAGGCTATACCGTGACTGAGAAAACGCCCTTACTGGAAGTGCGCAATCTGTGGGTGAAGCTGCCCGACGAGGATGAGCCAATTCTGCGCGGGATGAACCTGACCATTCACGCAGGCGAGGTTCACGCGCTGATGGGACCCAACGGCTCGGGCAAGTCGACGCTGGCGAAAGTGCTGTCGGGGCATCCGGGCTACGAAGTAACTGACGGCGAGGTGCTGTTCCGCGGCGAGAACATCTTGGAGATGGAACCCGACGACCGCGCCCGACTGGGGCTGTTCCTTGCGTTCCAATACCCGATGGAAGTGCCTGGTGTCACCATCGCGAACTTCATGCGACTTGCCTACCAGCGACGCTTCGATACCGAAGTCAAATATACCGATTTTTACAGGATACTCTTGCAACACTTGAAGAAATTGGAGATGGACCCCAGCTTCGCGGGTCGCCCCGTGAACGAGGGCTTCTCGGGCGGCGAGAAGAAGCGATTCGAAATCGTGCAGATGTCGCTGCTGGAGCCAGTGCTTGCCGTGCTGGACGAGACCGACTCTGGACTGGACATCGACGCGCTCAAAATCGTCTCGAATGGTGTGAACCTGATGCGCTCGCCCGAACGGTCGTTCCTCGTGATTACGCACTACCAGCGCATTCTGAACTATATCACACCCGACTATGTGCATGTGATGGTTGAGGGGCGCATCGTGCGCTCTGGCGACGCCGAGCTTGCCGTGCAACTGGAAGAGAAGGGCTACGACTGGGTGCGCGGCGAACTCGCGACTGCCCCCTAAGGAGGTATCCTACTATGGCACAACAGGATATTCTGAACCTGGATCAGGACTATACGCAGAAGTACGGCTTCCACGACGATATCGAGCCGGTGTTCCAAACGGAACGCGGTCTAACGCGCCGCGTGGTCGAGGAAATCTCGTACCAGAAGAACGAACCCCAATGGATGCGCGAATTCCGCTTGCAAGCCTACGAAATCTTCATGAGCAAGCCCATGCCCACTTGGGGACCCGACCTGTCGCGCCTGAACTTCGACGAGATTGTCTACTACATCAAGCCCACCGACCGCCAAGGGCGCAGCTGGGACGAAGTGCCCGAAGACATCAAGCGCACTTTTGACCGCTTGGGCATCCCCGAATGGGAGCGCAAGTTCCTCGCGGGCGTCGGGGCACAATATGATTGCTTGACGGCTGACACGATGGTCTTCACCGAAGACGGCGCGGTGCGGATTGCCGATATCAAGGCAGGACAGGTCGTCTACTCACTGGATCCTCAGACCCGTCGCTTAGTCAAGCAACGGGTACGAGGCGTCGCGTACAAGGGGCAGCGCGCTGTGTTTGAAGTCAAAGTGGCAGGACGCACCCTCAAAGCCACCTTCAACCATCCTTTTTACGCGCTCCTCTATGAAAAGCCTGAGGGGAAGCAGAGCGGGCGATTCCGCACGGAGTGGCGCTACCTCTCTGACCTCAAAGTTGGCGACTACATCGCGATAACCAAGCAAATCCCTGACGACGGAAAGCCCTATCCCCTGCCTCAAATAACGCTCGCGCGCCCCTACAAGGGACGCAACCAGTTCGGCGAGTTCGAGGTACACCCCGATACATGGCTTTACACCCGTCAGCAGAAGCGCCTCTGTTTGCCAACCGAGACAAACGAAGCGTTCATGTGGTTTCTGGGCGCTTTCTTAGGCGATGGCGGTCTTGGAAGGAAGGGCAAAGATAAGCCCAAGACAATTATCGACATCGCGTTCCCCGCTTCGCAGCCCGAAATACGCGAGCGTCTCGCCGATGTAATGTGTGAAGCGTTCAACTACCGATTGCGCTTCGGCAAGGACGCTTACCGCGTGCGCGTTCACAGCACGCCGATTGCCCAGCTCCTCGAAGCTCTCGGAGTTGACGGCAATGCGTACACAAAGACCGTCCCCAACTGGGTCTATGGGCTGCCACGCAGCCAGAAGTTGGCGTTCCTTGCGGGCTACATCGATGCTAACGGAGGCGTTCAAGATACTGATACCTCAAACGATGTCTTGCTCACCAGCGTCAATAAACCTATTCTGGAGGCGATGCATCGATTGGCGCTCATGTGTGGACTGCGCGTTTCGAATATCTACTCCTTTACCTCGCGCTCCACTTACAAGGGGCGCACAACGGAGCGCGTCGGCTACCGATTCCTCATCATGGGCGACCTGACGCCGCTGGCAGAGTACTCGGTCAAGGTTCAGAGCAATCATACAACGCGCCAGTACTACCATCAATACACCTCTCAACACGGCTCGCCACTGGACGCCCACACCAGCGAAGATATCGGCTTTGCGCCTATCGAATCGATAACCTATCTTGGCTTCGAAGACACCTTTGACATCGAGGTTGAGGGGGTTCACAACTTCGTGGCTGAAGGCATCGTGGTACACAACTCCGAGGTGGTCTACCACAACCTTGCCAAGCAGTGGGAAGAGCAGGGCGTTATCTTCGTGGATACCGATACCGCCGTGCGCGAGTACCCCGACCTGGTGAAGGAGTATTTCGGTACGATTATCCCCCCCAACGACAACAAGTTCGCCGCGCTCAACTCGGCGGTGTGGTCGGGCGGCTCGTTCGTGTATGTGCCTGCAGGGGTGCATGTAGACATCCCGCTGCAGGCATACTTCCGCATCAACGCCAAGAACGCCGGGCAGTTCGAGCGCACGCTGATTATCGCGGAGGAAGGCTCGTTCGTGCATTATGTGGAAGGCTGCACTGCGCCCGTCTACGCGGAGGAAGCGCTGCACAGCGCGGTGGTAGAGATTATCGCCAAGCGCGGCGCGCGCGTGCGCTACACCACTATCCAGAACTGGTCTAAGGATGTCTACAACCTCGTGACCAAGCGTGCCGTCGCCTACGGCGACGCCGTGATGGAATGGGTGGACGGCAACTTGGGCTGCGTCTGCGCAGGCGAGTTGGTCTACACCGAGCATGGACCTGTGCCGATTGAACAGGTCAAGCCCGGCACGCGCGTGTGGAGCTTCGACGAGACGCGCAAGATTTGGGTTCTGCGCCCTGTCGTGGCTCGTAAGGAGAGCGGTCTGCAACAGGTGTATGAGATTCGGTTCTCGAACGGGCGCACGCTTCGGCTGACGGCGAACCATCCGTTGCTTAGCGTCCACCATGACCTCACGCGCCCCCAAAAGCTGGGACGCTACAGTCTCCGCTGGCAGCCTGTGGCGTCGCTCCACGCTGGCGACTGGGTCGTGTTCCCGACTCACCTGCTGGACGCGGGTCAGCCCTATCGATTCGCGCAGCCGTCGCTTCGCCGCGAGTTCACTGGGCGGAATCAGTACGGCGCGGAGTACCCCATTGCCTCCCACGCACGCCTGCCCATTCAGCTGCCTGAACACACCGACGAGGACATCTGCTGGCTGCTGGGGCTATGGAGTGCGGAAGGCGATTACACCATCCAGCAGGGGCGCACAGGTGCGCGTTATGGGCGTGTCGGCTTTAGCGTTCCGACCACCGACCGTGCTTACCCGCGTCTCGTCTCGCTGCTGACACGCTACTTCGGCAACTCCGCCATCGAGCTGCGCAAAGATGAGCGATATCTGCGTGTGAACTCGCTGGAGTTTGCGCTGTGGCTGCAGGCAAACGGCTTCCAATCGGGCGCGAAGGCGAAGCGTGTGCCTGCTTGGGTGTTCACCCTACCGCCAGCCCAGCAAGCGGCGTTCATAGCCGGCTATGTTGACGGCGACGGCTGCGCACACGGCAACCGACTTAGCCTCAAGTCCGCCAACCGTGCGCTGTTGGAAGATGTGCAGCAGCTCGCGTTGCACTGCGGCGTCCACGCCAGCGCCATCTACACTGAGCCGATTGAAGCCGACATCAATCACACGGGGCGCACTCAGCGCTACACCGCGTATCGGCTGAGCCTTTCGAACATAGAGCCGCTGCTGCCCCACCTGACGCCTGCGCTGCGTGCGAGCGTCGGAACGCCCAAGAAGCGCGTCTCATACCGCCGTCTCCGAGGCTTTCGCGCCACGAAACTCCTCACGCCTGAAATGGGTGTGGCGCGCATCGTCTCGATCCGCCCCACCCTCGTCGCGCCCACCTACGACCTGGAAGTGGCAGAGGCGCACTCGTTCGTCGTGAACGGCATGTTGGTGCATAACAGCCGCGTCACGCAGAAGTACCCCTCGGTCTATCTCCTGGAGCCAGGCGCGCGCGGCGAGATCCTCTCGGTCGCGTTCGCGGGCGACGGGCAACACCAAGACACAGGCGGCAAACTGGTCTACGCCGCACCCCACACCACAGGGCGTATCACCTCCAAGTCCATCTCCAAAGGCACGGGGCGCGCGAGCTATCGCGGCTTGGTGCAGGTACTGGAAGGCGCACACCACGCCAAGTGCAATGTGGAGTGCGACGCGCTGCTGCTCGACGAAGACGCCAAGACCGACACCTACCCCTACATCGAGATCAACGAGAAAGAGGTCACCATCGGGCACGAGGCGCGCGTGAGCAAGGTCAGCGATGAGCAGATTTTCTACCTGCAGAGCCGTGGGCTGAAGAAGGACGAGGCGCTCACACTCATCGTGTCGGGCTTCATCGAACCGCTGGCGAAACAGCTGCCGATGGAGTACGCCGTGGAGCTGAACCGCCTCATCGAGTTGGAGATGGAAGGCTCCGTCGGCTAACGGCTTGTTCCCACCCGCTCCCGATGACGCCCCCCAACCCAACGGTTTCGGGGGGCGTTTTTTGAGGAAGGCGCGGAATCTATCGTAAATCGAGCCATCATACCGCCTCTTACCATCCATGCTCCGAAAAATCATGGTACAATTATGGATGCAGTAAGCGCGGCGAGCTATGCGATACTGCAGCAGAGGGTTGGGTACACTATACCAGCAGGCGAGAACTGACGCGAAAGCGTATACTACAGGAGCCTGCTGCGTGTAGAGCATGATTCCTGAGACGATACTGGCGCGGACGATACTGGCGTTAGACACGCCCAACTTAGGTCAGGCGTGCGACTGGGTGCAGCAATATCGCGAGCGGGTGTATGCGTTCAAAATCGGCGGCGCACTGGCGATTGGGCACGGGCTGCCCATCGTGCGCACGCTGCGCGAGGCGGGCGCAGAGCGCGTGTTTTTGGATCTGAAGTTCCACGACATCCCCCACGCGGTCGCGCTGGCGGTGCGCCACGCGGCCGAGTTCGGCGTGTGGATGTTGACCCTGCATATATCGGGCGGCGCAGAGATGCTCTGTGCGGCGCGCGACGCCGTCGCCGACCTGCCCAACCGCCCACTCCTGATGGGCGTGACCGTGCTGACCAGCATCGATGCGGAGTCGCTACGCGCGGTGGGGGTCGCGCGCACGCCACGCGCTCAAGTGATGCGATTGGCGCAACTTGCGTACCAGACAGGCTTGGACGGGGTCATCGCCTCGCCCCAAGAGGCGCGACTGCTGCGCCGTCGTCTACCCCAGCCGTTCCTGATTGTCACGCCCGGCGTGCGACCCGCTGGCTTCGAACTCGGCGACCAAAAACGCACCGCTCCCCCCGAGCAATCGCTGCGCTGGGGCGCAGACTACCTCGTGATTGGAAGAGCGTTGCTCGCACCCAAAGAGTAGCCATTCACAGACAACACGCTTTTAGGTACACTCTATATGCCAACTACAGGGGGCGCAACGACCATGTTCAAGGCAATTGCACGATTCTGGAGATACATAGTCGCGTGGGTGACGGGCAAAGTCGAGCAGTTGGAAGACCCCGAAGTGCTGCTCGATCAGGCGCGGCGCGAGATGCAAGAGACGCTCGCACGCAACCGAGAACGCGCCGTCCAAGCCATCACACAGAAGAACTTGCTCCACGCAGAGGTGGAGAAGCTGGAGCGCACCGTGCGCGATCTGGAACGTAAAGCGGAGCTCGCGCTGCAGCAAGGCAAACGCGACCTCGCGCTGCAAATCGTGCGCGAGAAGAAAGCGCAAGAGGGCGCACTCGAAACGATGCGCGCCTCGCTGCAGCAAGCCATC
The DNA here is from genome assembly GCA_029335935.2 of bacterium. Taxonomy (GTDB): domain Bacteria; phylum Armatimonadota; class Fimbriimonadia; order Fimbriimonadales; family GBS-DC; genus GBS-DC. The sequence goes on along the minus strand of JARJMV020000148.1, from coordinate 2,700 downwards.
GAGACCGTCGAGGCGGTCAAAATTGCCATTCGTCGCCAGGAAGAAGAGGTGCGCGTGAAGACCGCCCAAGCGCTGGCGATGAAGGCGCGCTGGAAGCAAGCCCAAATCCAGATCGCTATCAATAAAGCGCTGGAAGGCATGACGATGGAGAGCCTCGAGACGAGCTGGGGCGCCGCGGAACAGCGTATCCAACGCGCGGAGGCGGAAGCCGCCGCCCGTCAAGAGATGTCCGCGCAGAGCCTACAGGGGCGACTCGCCGCCCTCCAAGACGCACAGATCGACCACGAGGCGGAAGCCGAACTCGCCAAAATCGAGGAACGGCTCGGCATGCGCCCTGCCGCCAACGCCTCAACCGCAAACACCGCCGTCGACGACGCCGACGCACTGCGCGAACTGGAAGAGCTGGAACGCAAACTGCAAGCCGCTCAGGGCGACACACAGGGCAACGCATAGGGTATAATTTAGCCACGCTAAACGACAGGAGGTATCCTAACGCGCTATGCACTACCCTTGCTATATGCGCTTGCCGCACGAACTGCAGCAAGTCACTGAAATCGTTGATCTAATCGGCTACACGCCGCTTATCCGACTGCGGCGTATCACGCGCCATCTGCCAGAGGGCGTCGAAGTCTATGGCAAAGCGGAATGGTTCAACCCCGGCGGCTCGGTGAAAGACCGCCCTGCGTGGAACATCGTGCGCACTGCCATCGAGCGGGGCGAGCTGCGCGCTGGTAAACGCTTACTCGACGCCACCTCTGGCAACACGGGCATCGCCTTCGCCATGATTGGCGCGGCGCTCGGGTTCGGCGTCACGCTCTGCATGCCCGCCAATGTCAGTCCCGAGCGCAAGCGCATTCTGAACGCCTACGGCGCGGAAGTCATCCTCACCGACCCGCTGGAGAGCTCCGACGGCGCGATTCGGAAAGCCCGCCAACTCTACGCCGAGCAGCCCGAACGCTACTACTACGCCGACCAATACAATAACCCTGCGAACTGGCAGGCGCACTACGAGACGACAGGCGTCGAGATCTGGCAGCAGACGGAAGGGCGCATCACGCACTTTGTGGCAGGCTTGGGCACGACGGGCACTTTCGTAGGGGTGGGTAGACGCCTGCGCGCCTATAATCCCGCCGTTCAACTCGTCGCGCTGCAGCCCGACTCGCCCTTCCACGGGTTGGAGGGGCTTAAACATTTGGAGACGGCGATTGTGCCTGGCATCTTCGACCCGACTTTAGCCGACGCCACGCTGGAGATTAGCACAGAAGACGCCTATCGGATGGCGCGTCGGCTCGCGCGCGAGGAGGGCTTGCTGGTGGGCGTCTCGGCGGCGGCGGCGGTTGTCGGCTCACTGCGCGTCGCCGAGCAGATTGTGCAAGACGCTGCGCGCAACAGCGAGCCGCCCCACGCCGTCATCGTGACCATCCTCTGCGACAGCGCGGACAAGTACCTCTCCGAGCGATTCTGGGACGACGAAACGGTATGAGGCTAATCCTGTCGCCCGAAGTGGCAGCGACGATTCGCGCCCACGCCCGCGCCGAGTACCCCTACGAATGCTGCGGCGCGCTGCTGGGCTTAGAGCACGGCGATATGCGCGCCATCACACAGGTCATCCAACTCGCCAACGAACGCACCCACGAACGTGAACGGCGATTCTATGTCAGTCCGCAACAGGTGCTGATGGCGGAGCGGCGCGCACGCGAGGCTGCGCTGCTTCTGCTCGGCTTCTACCACTCACATCCCGACCATCCCGCTGAGCCGTCGGAATACGACCGCGAACACGCGCTACCTTACTACTCCTATCCGATTGTCTCCGTCAGGCGCGGCGAACCCACCGAGATACGCTCATGGCGACTCAAAGACGACCGCAGCGGCTTCGATGAAGAACCTTTAGAGGTACAATCCATACAGTGATCGGCGATGCGCAATCCGTTCCCTGGCATGAACCCGTACCTGGAAGACCCAAGCCTGTGGGAAGAGGTACACCACGAGCTGGCGAGCCAGTTAGCGCGCCAGCTAAACCGCGAGCTGCCTCCCAATTACTTCGCCTCTATCGAGACGCGTGTGTACATGGAAAGCGCTGAGATTGAGCGTCAAATTAAGCCCGATGTGTTGATTAGTAAGCCTGCATCGCCGCGCGTGGCGTCCGCAGCGGCGACCGCCCTCGCCGACGCGCCCACACACATCGAACTGCGCGTGTTAGACCCCATCCGCGAACCCTCCGTCCACATCTTTGCAGGACGCGGACGCAACCGCCTGCTCGTCGCCGTCATCGAACTGCTCAGCCCCACCAACAAAACCCCCAACGCCGTCGGACGGGCGCAGTATTTAGAAAAGCAACAGCAGGTGCTGCACAGCACAGCGCACCTGATGGAGATTGACCTGCTGCACTACGGGGTGCATACGGTGTTTTTGCCGCGCGAGGCGATTTTGGCGGACGGCGCGTGGGACTACTTGGTGGTGTTGCACGAGGCAGGTTGGGGCGGGGTTCGTGGGGATGTGTGGCGGGTGGCGTTGGCGCAGCGGTTGCCGCGCGTGCGTGTGCCGTTGTTGGCGGGCGATGGGGCTGTGGCGGTGGACTTGCAGGACGCTCTGGATCGGGTGTATGTGGAGGGTCGGTTTGACCGCAAGGTGGACTACACGCAGCCGCCGCCCGCGCCGTTGTCGGAAGAACAGCAGGCGTGGGTGCAACAAGTGCTGCAA
>JARJMV020000145.1 GCA_029335935.2 bacterium | reverse complement strand
GGAGCCATCGGGGCGTCCTTCGCGGCTTGCGGTGGCGAAGTGCGCCGGGAACACCAGCGTCGCGTCAGGCAGCGTAAGCAGCTTCTTGTAGAGCGACTCGTAGTGAATGGGCGCCCACTCCTGCCCGCGCCCGCCAAGGTCGGGACGCGCCACCGACACGATGAAGATCGAGTCGCCTGTGAACAGGTAGCGGTCGTTCACTAAGAACGCCATGTTGCCCAGCGTGTGTCCCGGAATGTGGATCCCCTTCAGCGTCGCGTCGCCAAACTTGTAAGTGAAGTTGTCCGTCAGGAACTCATACTCGATCGTGGCGGGCAACATATCGATGGGGTGAATGCCGTCGTAGGGGTGCAGGAAGTAGGGCACGCCCAGCTCTTTGGCAAGCTTGGGACCGCCGCTGATATGGTCGGCGTGGGCGTGGGTGTCGAAGATGGCCACAATCTTGAACCCCTCACGCTCGGCAAGGTTCGTGTACTGCTCGGTGTGGCGGGTGGGGTCAATCAGGATGCCCTGCCCATTGCTCACGACTGCGTAGGCGAGGTCGCCACGCGCCAGACGCATAATCTGATACAGAGCGACATCCTTCACTTCTTCGATGCGGCGCACGCGGTAGTAGTTGCCCCATGCGACCATTCCGCCTTCGAGGTTCATCGCCTCGTAGCCCCGATCGCGCAGCAGGTTCGCGACATACTCGGAGGAACCGCCCTTCGCGCACACCACCACAATCGGATTGCCCTTCGGCACACGGGCAATGCTCGCTTCCTCATTCTCCATGAATTGGAAGTATGGAATGTGGAGGGTCTCTACGGGGTTGCGCCCCTCAACCTTCCAGCGTTCGAACTCGTCCTGATTGCGCACATCAAGCAGCAGGAACGAATCGCCACGCTCTATCATCTCATCAAGCTCTGCTACGCTAATCGCGGTTTTTGTGATAGTTGCCATCTGCATAACCTCCCTATGAATAGTTTTTCGGAAGCGGTTTGTTGCGCTTCCGTTTCGTTAGAGGCAAAACGATTGGGGAAGGATTCACAAGGCGGCACCCTACCACAATAGGCGCTGCTGGTTCTCAAGGCGATGGACCCCTGTCTGAAAGGAGGCTGGCGCGTGAGATCTGAGAACTGTGTATCCCCCGATCCCCAAAACATTCTCAACTCGCGTTGAGTCTGGTACACTTTAGGACGATGTCGACGCCCGTTCGCGCGATGGCAATCTGCGGCACACGCCCCGACGCTATCAAGATGGCGCCAGTGGTACGTGTGTTACAGCGACACCCCGCGTTCGAGGTGCGCTTGATTGCGACGGGTCAACACCGAGAGATGCTCGACCAGGTGCTGCGCCTGTTCCGTCTCACTCCCGACGCCGACCTCAACATCATGACGCCGCAGCAGACGCTGACCGAGATTACCACGCGCACGCTGGAGGGGCTGGATCGGCTGCTGCGCGAGTTGCCCGCCGATGTGGTGCTGGCGCAGGGCGACACGACCACCACCTTCGCTGCGGCGCTGGCGGCGTTCTACCACCGCGTCCCGTTTGGGCATGTGGAGGCAGGGTTGCGCACCTACGACAAGTACCAACCGTTCCCCGAGGAGATGAACCGCCGCTTGACCGCGCCGCTTGCGGAGTTCCATTTCGCCCCCACCGAGACCGCGCGTCAACATCTCCTGCAGGAACATATCCCCGACGGGCGCATCTGGATAACAGGCAACACGGGCATCGACGCGGTGCAGTGGGTAGCGCAGCAGCCCTACGAACCGACTGAACCAGCCTTGCAGCGCGCCCTCACGCATGCAGGGCGAGTCCTCTTGCTGACTACCCATCGTCGCGAGAACTGGGGCGAGCCGATGAGGAGTATCGCCCGCGCCGCGCACGAGCTACTCCAACGCTTCGACGATCTACTACTGCTGCTACCGATGCATCGCAACCCGCGCGTGCGCGAGACGCTCACTGCAGTTCTGGGCAATCACCCGCGCGCCCTGCTCACCGAACCGTTGGACTACGCGCCGTTCGTTCACGCGATGCGCCGCGCCGACCTCATCCTCACCGACTCGGGCGGTGTGCAGGAGGAAGCCCCCGCGTTCGGCAAGCCGATACTGGTGCTACGCGAAACCACCGAGCGCCCCGAAGGCGTGGTGGCAGGCGCTGCAAAGCTGGTCGGAACCGACGCCGAGCAGATTGTGGCGGAATCTGTGCGCCTGCTCACCGACGCCGACGCCTACGCCCAGATGGCGCGCGCCGTCAACCCCTATGGCGATGGACGCGCCAGCGAACGCATCCGCGATATCCTCCTGCAGGAATTACGCCCCTGACGCCTAACAACGACCACAATGAAGCCGCAGCTATCCACTATCGCCCATGCAGCGTGGAGAACGGCAGTAGCTGCGCTGGCGTATGTGCTAACTGCGTGGCTTAGCATGGAGTTGGCATTCCTGCCCGACCGTAGCAGCACTGTCTGGCTACCTGCAGGCGTGGCGCTGGGGCTGACTTACTGGTGGGGCTACCCGATTGGGCTATTGGGCACAGGGCTGGGCGCAGGGTTCATCGTATGGCAGGCTTGGGGGCTTGCAGATTTGGCGCTCCTGAGCGCAGTACCCGTGATGCTTCAGGCGGGCGTGGGCGCATGGCTCATCCGCGCTCTGAACATCCACCCACACCTGCCCTACAGGCGCGATGTGGTGTCGTTCCTCAGCCTGTGCGCCGCCACCGCCGTTATCTCCCCACTACTGAACACCAGTCTGAGGAGAGCCTACAACATCACGCCCAGCGATTTATGGTCTATCGCTGTGCTACATCGCTGGATGGGCGACTTTCTGGGGCATCTGGTGCTGGGCGGACTACTGCTGACATGGTGGAACAACTGGCGTATGCGCAGACGCGACTACGCGAAGTTTTTGATACTTACACTGTTGGGCATGGCTTCGGTGTCGCTGGGCTTCCACATCCACAGAATCGGCTGGGTGCCGGGACCGTCGCTGACCATCGTGCTGCCTGCCTTCGTCGCGATGACCTTTGCCTTCCAGCAGCGCGGCGTCTCATGGATGAGCTTAGTTATAGTACTCATGCTTAGCGCAGAGGTCGCTCGCTGGAGAGCCGAGTCGTTCATCCAGCTTCCAGAGTTTCTCGTCGGCTGGTTTTTCACCCTGTTCAACTTCAGTGTGTTCATGGTGGTCGCCAGTTTGCTCACGCAACAGCGCGAGTATGCGCAACGGCTCAACCACGCCTATCAACAACTCCGCGCCATCATGGACAATGCGCCGAGCCTCGCCATGCAGATACTGGATGAGCAGGGGCGCGTGCAATCGTGGAACCGCGCTTCGGAACGCATCTATGGTTATTCAGAATCTGAAATGCTGGGCAAGACGCTTGAGGGCTTTCTCTTGACTGCCGACCAACACCGTGAGTTTATGGAGATGCTGCAGCAGGTTGCGCAGACCCACGAACCTGCGCCTATCCGCGAGTGGCGCGTGCGCACCGCGGACGGCAAGGAACGCTACATCCTCTCGTCGCTGTTCCCCATCCACTTTGACCACCACACGCGCCTTGTGTGCGCCGATATCGACATCACCGAGCGCAAGCTGCTGGAGCAGCGACTGTTCCACGCCGAGAAGATGGAGAGCATCGGGCAACTCGCGGGTGGCATCGCACACGACTTCAATAACCTGCTCACCGCCATCTTGGGCTTCGCGGAGCTCGCGCAGATGCGCCTGCCCCCAGACCATTCGGCCCAAGCCGACCTGCAGCGCATCGTCGAAGCCAGCGAACGCGCGGCGAACCTCGTCCGCCAACTGCTCGGATTCGCCCGTAAACAACTTACGCAACCGCAACCCACCGACCTGAACCGCGTCGTCCGCGACCTCGTGCCGCTCCTTGAACGCACTCTGGGCGAGACAGTGCGCCTCGAAACCCATCTCACCGACGCGGATTGCACGATTTATATCGACCCCACACAGTTGGAACAGGTGATTATGAACTTAGCCATGAACGCCCGCGACGCGATGCTCCCCAAAGGCGGCGTGCTGACCCTGACAACTCTCCGCAAGACCTTCACTCAAGCCCCCCCGAACGCCGTCGCGCCCGAAGAGCAGATCCCGCCTGGCGACTATGTGTGTTTGGAGGTGCGCGACACAGGTGCAGGTATCCCGCCCGACCTGCGCGAGCGCATCTTCGAGCCGTTCTTTAGCACCAAAGGCGTCGGCAACACGGGGCTCGGCTTGGCGACGGTCTACGGTATCGTCCGCCAGAACAGTGGATTCGTCACTTTGGACAGCGAGGTGGGTGTCGGAACGACCTTCTGTGTCGTCTTCCCTGCGTGGACAAGAACCCCCCGCACTTAGGTACAATCGACGCCGTAAGGAGGCAGTTATTATGGACTTCACACTCTCTGAAGAGCATCTGATGGTGCGCGATACGGTGCGACGCTTCGTGGAGAACGAGATTAAGCCCCACATCCGCGAGTGGGACCGACATGGGGCAGACCCCAAAGTCTATCAGCGGATGGCGGAGCTCGGCTTGCTCGGGATTTGTGTGCCGCGCAAGTGGGGTGGCTCCGGGCTGGACTACATCGCGCTGGGCATCGCCTGTGAAGAGCTGGAGTACGGCGACACCTTCCTGCGCGTGGTGATGTCGGTGCATGTGGGGCTAACCGCGATGACTCTGATGGCATGGGGCAACGAGGAGCAGAAGCGTCGCTTGCTCACCCCTCAAGCGCGAGGCGAACGACTCGGCGCGTTCTGTCTCACGGAACCCAACGCAGGCAGCGATGTGGTCGGGATGCAGTCCACCGCGCGTCGCGAGGGCGACCGCTACATCCTCAACGGCGAGAAGATCTGGATCTCGCTCGCCGAAGTCGCCGACAAGTACCTCGTGGTGGCGTGGACCGACCCGGAGAAGAAGGCTCAACGCGACCATTCGGGCATGAGCGCGTTCTTCGTGGAGCGCGAGCGCCCCGGTGTGCAGCCCTACACGCTCAAAGGCAAGCTCGGTGTGCGCGCGGGCAACACGGGCGGCGTGGTGTTCGAAAAGGTCGAGATACCCCTCGAAAACCGCATCGGCGAGGAGGGCGAAGGCTTCAAAATCGCCATGTTCGCCCTCGATCAGGGGCGATACACCGTCGCGGCGGGCGCGGCGGGTCTCATCCGCGCGTGCTTGGACGAGTCTGTCCGCTACGCCAAAGAGCGCAAAACCTTCGGTAAGCCCCTCGCCGAGCATCAGCTCATCAAGCAGAAGATTGCGCAGATGGAAGCCGACTACCAAATCGGGACCCTGCTCTACCAAAAGGTCGGCTGGATGAAGAATGTGGGGCTACGCAACACGCGCGAGACCTCGCTGGCGAAGTGGTACAACACGGAAGCCGCGCAACGCGCCGCCAACGCCGCCGTGCAGCTCTTCGGCTCCTACGGCTTCTCCGATGAGTACCCCGTGGAGCGGTTCTATCGCAACAGCAAGGGCGCGACTATCTACGAGGGCACCTCGGAAATCCACACCCTGCTCCAAGCCGACTACGCGCTGGGCTACCGTGCAGATAAGCCGCTACGCATCAACTTGCCGACCTACCCGTTCGCTGCAGATAGCGAAGGCGTATGATGCTTACCTACGACTTTAGGGACAAGATTGTGCTTATCACGGGCGCAACAGGGGGGTTGGGGCGTGTGGTCGCTCGGCAGTTCCAGCAGGCGGGCGCGACGCTCGCTCTATGCGCCCGTGAGGAGACGCGCCTCCGCCAGTTATTCGCCGACCTTGCCTTAGACACGCGCCACTTGCTCATCGGCGAGGTTGACCTGCGCTCGCCCGACGCTTGCGAACACCTCGCACGCGCGGTGGACGACCGTTTTGGCAAGCTCCATGCGCTGGTAAACACTGTCGGCGGCTTCACGGCGGGACCGCCTGTGCATGAGACGCCCGTGGATGCGTGGGAGCAGATGCTGGATATGAATCTGCGCACGGCGTTTTTGGTCTCGCGTGCCATTGCGCCGCTGCTGATTCGCTCAGGCGGCGGCGCAATGGTGCACATCTCTGGTCGGGCGGGGCTGGCAGGTTTCGGCGGCGGCGCGGGCTACTGCGCCGCCAAAGCGGGCGTGATACGGCTCACTGAATCGCTCGCCGCCGAACTTAAGGAGTACGGCGTGCAAGTGAACTGCATCTTGCCAGGTACCATCGACACGCCCGCCAATCGCGCGGGGCGACCCGAAGCCGATTTCAGCCGCTGGGTATCGCCCGAAGCCATCGGCGAGGTAATCATGTTCCTCTGCTCGCCTGCCGCGCGCGCCATCCACGGCGCCGCTATACCCGTGTACGGACTGAGTTAGGAAGGCTGCCATGAAATGTCCTGTGTGTAGCGAACCGCTCCAGATAGCCGTGCGAGCAGGCATAGAGATCGATTACTGCGCCCTTTGTCGGGGCGTGTGGCTCGATCGCGGCGAGCTGGATAAGATTATCGAGCGCCATCTGCA
>JARJMV020000137.1 GCA_029335935.2 bacterium | reverse complement strand
CTCATGCAGGATGGCGCACCTGCCTTGCCCAGCCGATGGGTTTCGGGGTCTTGAGCGTGTTGTTTGGCTGGTCCGTGGCAGCTCTCGCAGCCGACATCTTTGAGGGTGGGGGTCTTCTCCATGCTTTGGAAGCCTCCCTCGAACTCCAGCCCGACGACATGGCACACGACGCACTCGGGGTCTTTGTCGTGTTTCTCGTCGACGAGGGTCTGCATAGCTTTGGCGTGTGGGGTGCGTTGCCAGATGCGATAGTCTTCGGCGTGGCAGGGCATGCAGGCGCGGCTGCCCGCGAAGCTGCTGCCGTTGAGCGTAGGGCGTCGCGGAACCATCGCCAGCAGGTTCTCTGCTTCCACCCGCGCCAGATAGCCGAGCTTGAGCGCGATCACCTGCTCGTCGTCTTTGAAGTCTTCCGTGAGGCGGGTGTGTTCCACGCGGGCGACTGCGTAGGGTGCGTTCGGGCTAAGGTGGGCGATGCCAACGAACTTCGCATCGTTGCCCGCGAACACCAGGCGCGTCTGCCCGACCTGCTTGGTGGGGAGGGGACCGTCGCCGGCGTTCGCGTATACGATCAGGTGGAAGTAGGGGTGCGCTTGGGCAATCTGCTCCGCCTCCTGCGCGTTGCCGTAGAGGAGCAAGACGCGCAGGTCGCCCATCGTTTCGAGGGTGGAGCGCATCTCGTCCAGCTTCTGCAGGGGGGGCGTGAGGTTCAGCTGTGGGTTGCGGTTGCGTATCGCATCGGCGTACCGCTCGGAGATGAGACCGACAATCAGAGCGCGGACAGAGGCGTTGAGGTGGCGTTTCTCGACGAGGGTGAACGCCTCGAACGCAGGGTGGCCGCCCTCCGACACATTGCCGCAGAGCATCGCGCCTTTGAACTGCATCTGCAGCGCGCGTAGGTAGTCTATACCCAGCATGAAGTCGTATTTGCCGAGATTGAGCGCGTCGTAGCCCATCGCGTTGAGCATTTCGATGAGCGTCTCGGCTTTAAGCTCATCCTGTCGGCTAACGGCTTTTGTCAGGTCGCCGTTCTCCAGTTTGAGCAGGTGATGGTGTTCGGCGAGTTGTTTGAGCAGTGTTCCGCGTCGGGGCAGCCCGCCCACCATCGGCTTACTGCAGCCGCACGGCGTCAGATAGCCGTTAATCTCCGAGCCGAACACAATCGACAGCGCTCGCGCAGCCGCCGACGGCGCCGCAGGGCGATAGAAGCCCAAACCTAACAGCGCTATGAACGGCAGTCCCAACAGCACCCATTTCGGACGCATCGCTTCACCAGAACTATTATAGCCCAAAGTGGGTTGTTAGGCGCCAATCATCTGTTTGAGGATAAAGTGTCCTTGCTCGGCGAGGTGGCGTGCGCCGTCAGGGGTTCGGGCTTCGGCGTAGATGCGCACGACTGGCTCTGTACCCGACGCGCGCATCAGCACCCAGCTGCCGTCTTGCAAGACATGTTTGATTCCATCCAGCGTGTTGCGCTCTGCGACGGGCGTGTTCAGCACTTCCTGCAGCTCAAGCGATTGGAGTTGCTCGCGCAGGGCGGGCATCTGCGAGCGTTCGAAGTGGGCGTCGATACGGTGGTAGTGGTAGGGTCCTGTAATCGCGAACACTTCATCCACCAGTTCGCTGAGCGTTTTGCCCGAAGTCGCCATCGCTTCGAGTAGCAGCATGCCCATCATCACGCCGTCACGCTCCACCATATAGTCTGTGATGCCGATGCCGCCGCTTTCCTCGCCGCCCATCAGCACCCCGCCGTTCAACATCTTCTCCACGATAAACTTGAAACCGATGGGCGTTACATGGATAGGCAGGTTGTAATGCTCGCAGAGTTTGTCGATCATTTGGCTGACGGAGAAGGTCTTCACGACGCCGCCTGTCCAGTGGCGTCGCTCGATGAGATGGCGCAAGGTAATCGCGAAGATGCGGTGGCTGTCGACGAAGTTGCCGTGTTCGTCCACCGCGCCGATGCGGTCGCCGTCGCCATCGATGGCGATGCCCACATGCGCTTTGAGCTGTTTCACGGCGTGTAGCAGCGGTTGCAGGTTCTGGGGAATCGGTTCGGGGTTCACGCCGCCGAAATAGGGATTGCGCTCCTCGCGTAAGGCGTGGACTTCCATCCCCAGGCGCGCGAGGAGCGATTTGAGATAGCCTGCGCCAGAGCCGTGCATCGCGTCGGTGACCACGCGGTAGGGAGCCTCATAGAGTTCATCTACACGGATGAACTGATGGACATGCTCTAAGTAGTCGGGCACGGGGTCAAGCGTGTGGGGCTGGGCGGATGTCTCCACGGGCTGCGTATAGCGTTCGTAGTCGTCCATCAGCGAGGCGAGTTGGCGTTCGATGCTTTGGGTGATGTCGGTCAGTGCGGCGCCGCCATAGTGGGGCTTGAATTTGACGCCGTGGAAGATGGGCGGGTTGTGGCTGGCGGTGAACATCACGGCGCCCTGCATCCCGCGCTTGATGACGGCGTGCGCGGCGGCGGGCGACGACACAGGGCGCGGCGCGATGAGCACAGGGAAACCGTAGCTAGCCAGCACCTGCGCCGCCGCCTGCGCGAACACTTCCGAGAGCGCGCGACAGTCATAGGCAATCAGCACGCCTTCGCCCGGCGGCTGCGCCTCCTTGAGATGACGCGCCAGCGCGTGCGTGACCAAGCGCACATTCGCAACGGTGAAATCGTCGGCAATCACGCCACGCCAGCCTTCTGTACCGAACCGAATCTCAGGAACGCTCATACGCAGAATCTTACCCTATCGGAAGTGCGCCCCGCGCTTTAGGTACAATCCTTGACCGATGCTCGCTATCGGCGACGCCTATCGCGCGTTTCAGCAGGAGGTGCAGGCACACCCCGCATTCACCCTGCGGTTCTGGGACGAGCTGCGTTCGCGCGAGCTGCGCGTGCCACTTACGAAAGACCCCGCATTGTTTCAAGAGGCGTGCAAGGTGGGGGCGTATCTGCTATGGCTGCACACCTACGGCGA
>JARJMV020000010.1 GCA_029335935.2 bacterium | reverse complement strand
CGTCTACTTGGGGCGTGAGGATTTTGCCGTCCTTGATAAACTTGCGTCCCGTGAGGTCTTCCAACTCGCGGGTAGCGTTCAGCACGCCGATTGTCACATCGTCGAAGGGGGCTTCGACGGTGGTGGGCGCCTCGCCGCGATTAATGAGCCGATACTCCTCGCCGCGCTTCTCAATCAAAATCGCTTTCGTGGTTGTGCTGCCGCAGTCGGTTGCCAAAATCGAGCGCACTTCCGCCATAGGCTCTCTCTCCTGCCCAGCGTCGGGGCAACTGGTAGTATACCTAAGAACGACGGATTACATAAGTTCCTCAAATGTGAAAGCGCCGCCAAAGTATGGAATACCCCCACTATGGCACGAAAACGCTTACCTATCACGCTCACGCCCACTGAAGAAGCGTGCTTGCAACGCATCGAGTAGACCCACCCCAACCCCAGACCACGAATACGCGCCCAAGTCCTCCGACGCGCTGCACGCGGCGAAACCCACGAACAAATCGCCCAGTATGTCCCCCTCCACCCTGACACCATCAAACGCCTGCTCACACGCTTCCGCAAATACGGTCTCGCCGTGCTGGAAGACCGTCCCCATCCTGGACGCGCCCCCGTACTCACCCCCCAAATGCGCACCACCCTCCTCCACTGCCTGCGTCAAGCCGACCGCGCGTGGACTTGCGCCCAACTCGCTGAACTGCTGCATCAGCAGTACGGCGTGCAGGTGCATATCGAGACCATCCGCCAGTTCCTGCGACGGGCAGGCTTTGTGTGGCGACGCACCCGCTATGTGCCTGCCAAGCGTCCCAACCCCCAAGAGTACGCCGACGCCTGCGAGGACTTGGCGCACCTCAAAAGGGGGCTGTCGCGAACCTGTATGAATTATGGTATGTGGACGAGACGGGGTGCAGTTTAGCCGCGGAGCCGACCTACAGTTGGTGTCCGTCGGGTCAGCCTGTGTGCGTGCCCAAGCAGGCAGGCAAGCCGTCGCGGGTGAATGTGATTGGAGGATTAGGGCTGTGCGGGGGGCGTTGGCGATTGGAGTGGCAGGTGGTGGAGGGGCGTGTCAACGCGGAGACGGTGGTAGCGTGGCTGGAGCGTTTGGCGGCGCGAGCGTCGCGGGCGCGTCCTGTGGTGGTGGTGTGGGATCGGGCGTCGTATCACACGGCGCGTGTGGTGGAGTCGCGTTTCGGGGCGTGGGCGTCGCGTGGGTTGTTTGTGTATGTGTTGCCTGCGTATAGTCCGCAGTTGAACTTGGTGGAGCGTTGTTGGTTAGAGTTGAAGGCGCGTTTGTTGCCGCGTCGTTGGTATGCGGATGTGTGTGCGTTGCGTGCGGGTGTAGAGACAGGGTTGGAGGCGTTGGCGGCTCAGGTGGAACAGGGACTTTTTAATATTTGAGGAACTTAGTACACCGAAAGAACTAACAGCTTGGCGTGTTTGGCGGCGACGCCGTTTCTGTCGCAGGTATCCTTAAGCCGTCATGCACGAGCGTGAGACGACTATCGTGATTTTCGGCGCGACGGGCGACTTGGCGCGCCGTCTGTTATTGCCTGCTCTGTCCCAGCTGTGCGCAGCGCGCGCGTTGCCCGACACAGTGCGCATCGTGTTGTATGCCCGACGCTCCTACACCCTCGAGCAATATTTACAGGAGGCCGAAGCCGAGCAGCGACGGCAAGGCCAGTCGTTGGACGGCTGGGAACGGTTCTGCCAGCGGTTCGTTGCCTATGTGCAGGGCGGGCTGGATGAGGCGGGCGTGTGCCAACTGCAGCCCTACACTCAGGGCAACGCGCTCTTCTATCTCGCCTTGCCGCCTGGCGTGTTTGCGACCGCTAGCCAACTGCTCGCCCACGCTGGGCTGCACGACGAAACGCACGGCTTCCGACGCCTCATCCTCGAAAAGCCGTTCGGCTATGACTTGGAAAGCGCACAGACGCTCGATCGGCAAGTGCGTACCCACTGGCGCGAGGAACAGATTTTCCGAATCGACCACTATCTGGGAAAGGAGACCGTGCAGAATATCTTGGTGTTCCGTTTTGCGAACCTGTTGCTGGAGCCGCTGTGGAATCGCAACTATGTCGAGCATGTGCAAATCACGGCGGCGGAGTCGTCGGGGCTGGAGGGGCGCGCCAGCTACTATGACCAAGCAGGCGCGCTGCGCGATATGATCCAGAACCACCTTATCCAGCTCTTCACGCTGACGGCGATGGAGCCGCCCAGTAGCCTCGTGTACGACGACCTGCGCACGGAGAAGGTGAAAGTGCTCAAAAGCGTGCGTCCTATCCCCCGCAGCGCGGTAAACGCATTCGCCGTGCGCGCGCAGTATACCGCAGGCACAATCGGCGAGACGCGCGTGCGCGGCTACCTGGAGGAGGAGGGCATCCCTCACGACTCCACGACGGAAACTTACGCGGCCGTGAAGTTCTATGTGGACAACTGGCGCTGGCGCGGCGTGCCGTTCTACTTGCGCACAGGCAAACGGCTCGCTGCCGACCGTAGCGAAATCGCCGTGCAGTTCAAAACCCCGCCGCTCCACCTGTTCCGCGAGACGCCTCTGGACCGTCTGGAGCCGAACTGGTGCATCTTCGAGATGAAGCCTGCGGAAGCCATCTACCTGATGGCGCAAGCAAAGCGCGTTGGGCTGGAGCTGACCCCGCGCACGATTGTGTTGCGCGCTCCCTACCGCGAGGCTGGACAGGACGGCTTCGACGCCTACACCACGCTGCTGTTAGACGCGCTGGAGGGCAATCGGCAACACTTCCTGCGCTTCGACGAGGTGGAATGGGCATGGCGCGTGTTAGACCCAATCCTCAAAGCATGGCAAAGCGACGCCAATCCCCTCCCCACCTACCCTGCAGGCAGCGAGGGACCCCCAGAAGCCGTGCGCATCCTCGACTCGGAGCAACACCACTGGCGACCGTTGAAACCGTAGCGCGGCAGCCGCAGCCGCCGCGCACGGAGATGTTCTACTTCTCGAACTCCACCTTCACCGACTTCGGCTTGGCCGACTCGGCTTTGGGCAAGCGCACCTCCAACACGCCGTTCTTGTAGACGGCTTTCACCTTGTTCTCGTCGATCGCGGTGGGTAGCGTGTAGGTCACGCTAAACTTGCCGTAGCCGCCCAGACGACTGATGTAGTGCGCCTGCACATTTTCGCCCTCAATCAACGCCTTGCGCTCGCCCGATACCGTCAGCGTGCCGTTCGAAATCTCTACCTGGAGATCCTTCTCCGACACGCCCGGCGCCGTGACGAACACCACGAACTCCTCAGGCGTCTCATAGACATCCAACGCAGGTGTGAACTCGAACTCTGGAGCCGCTATCGCCGCCGGCCGCCAATCGAAGAAGCGATTGAACAGCTCATCCATCTCGCGTCGGAACTGATCCATCTCACGGAATGGGTTCCAACGCGCCACTACCGTCTCCGGTTCGCGTCGTACTGGTAATCGCATCGTCATCCCTCCTTATTGAGTGTTTTTGTGGAAGGTCTCTTGAGTACCTTCCACTCAAGTTTACGAATCGGGGCATGAAAAAGTTCCCACCCAGACGCGATGCAAATGCCCTTTCCACCCAGCACAACATCCCATCACCCCACAAATCCGATAGGTTTACCTGCACATACACACGAATTTGGCACGAAAGCTGCACCGAGATTGTCCGATTCCGTGCGCTTTTTGAGTCTGTATATATCGACAGACTAAGCACTGTCAAATACTGTGCTGTTAGGAGGTCAAAACAATGCAGAGAACCGCTAAACTTGGTCTTACGATTGGGTTGATGACGCTCAGCGCCGCACTGATGGCGCAAACGACCGTGAAAGTCTACTCGCTAAACCCTGCGCCAGGCGACCTGTTCACGAACTCAGGGACAGCCAATCAAGGTTCTTCCTTTGGGCATTCGAACTGGGTCTACAACAACACGCGCGGCGGCGGGCAGGTCGGCATCCGCAACAACTATCCGCGCAGCGGCAACGGCTCCGTCTACTTCAACAGTCCCTCCAGCACCGCTAAGGCAGACATCGAGTATTTTGTAGACCCTGTGAATGTGGGCGGTAATTTTGTGCCCAATCCATACAATCCGAACTCGATTATGGGAACGCTCAACCAGCTCACGCACCTCAGTTATGACTGGTATCGCGACGGCATCTCCACAACGATTAATTATTTACACCCCGTGCTGCGGCTGGGGATACTGCGTGTGAACTCAGATAATTCGGTAGCATCGGGCTATCTGGTGTTCGAGCGTATCTATAACGGCTTTGGTACTGCGCCCACCGGTAGCTGGCAGACGGACGATATCATCAGCAACAACTACAAGCTCTGGGCGACCGCATCTTTGGGATTTGGGGATCCAAACGCTAACATAAACGCTGTCCTGAAGACCATCCCGGAGTGGATTGGAGCTGCAAATGATGCGAATGCTACGCTGTATCTGGTCTCTGTCAACGCAGGTTTTGGCTCGGGTTGGTCAGGTAGTTTCACAGGCGCCGTAGACAACATCACTTTCGGCTTCAACGGGCAGTATACAACCTACAACTTCGAGGTCGTGCCTGAACCTGCGAGCTTGCTGGCGTTGGGCAGTGGCTTCGTGAGTCTGCTGGCATTGCGTCGTCGGCGCAAATAATCTTCGCTACGCGCGGTGGGTGAGGTTCACCCCCTCACCCACCTGCCTCTTCCGCTTGAGATTGTTCAACGGGAACAATCAGATAGCCCTTCCGCGACCTCCCCCTCGAACGCGGGTTGCCTCCTCATCAGGTCAGACACGCCGACAGGGTATCGTGCGCCCCGTCCGTTAGCTCTCTTGGGTAAACAGCTGCTGGATCGAGGGGCGCGTGAGAATGTAGAGCGCCGCAAGCGCGTACACGATGTCCAGCGGTATCCCGTAGTCTTGGCTTACGGGAATGCCGAGGTTGGTGCGCAAGGGCGCGTAGTACAGCTGGTCTACAGCGAAAAACACCGCGTCGTAAATAAGCCATGCCAACGCAAACCCCAACACCAAACGACGCCCCTGCTCCTGAAGCCGAAGCAACTTCCGCGCACCCACCAGCAGAAGAAGCCCCGACACGCCAGAAAACGCTCCTTGAATGCCCGCCGCAACCCGCGTGATTGGATCAGTAGCCAGGATGTCTATAACCAGTTTATCGTATTCATGAGCCTTGTAGTAAGGTTTCTCACGGATCCACTCGTACAGTCCGCTTGGGTCGGCAA
>JARJMV020000114.1 GCA_029335935.2 bacterium | reverse complement strand
CGCCGCCCGAACCGATACCAATCACACCCTCGTCTGGTTCCAACACAGTCCCGTCGCCTGCGACCACCCGCATGGTGTGGGCGTCGGCGCCCACCATCCGCGCGTTCAGGTGGCGCAGCACGCGGTGGGTGCGCCAATCTTTGGCGAACTCCACGGCAGCACGGCGCAGTTTGCCGCCACACGACTCCAACTTCGCCTCGAAGCGATCCATCAGCGCCTGTGCGTCCGCTGCCGAGCCTGCGATGCCCGCCAGCACGCGGTTCTGATAGAGCCAGCGCACCTTGCGCGCGGTGTGCTTCATCACCACCTCGCCGAAGGTCACCTGTCCATCGGCGGCGAAGGCGGTCTGCCCCTGGCGTCGAACGGCTAACACGGTGGTTGCATGCATAGTCGGGTTCATGGGTCCTCCTCCAAGCTGAGGCTGGGCAGCGCGCGGCTCACGGTCTGGCGCAATCTGTCCAGCGTGAGATGCGTGTAAATCTGCGTAGTAGTCAGGCGGCTGTGTCCCAGCAGTTCTTGCACAGTGCGCAGGTCGGCGCCGCCGTCCAGCATATGCGTCGCGAACGAGTGGCGCAGCGTGTGGGGGCTAATGCGCACGCCTATCTGCTTGCCGTAGCGTTGCACGAGGCGGTGCATACTGCGCACGGTCAGACGCCCCCCCTGCGCGTTGAGGAACAGGGCGCGGGTGGGTTTGGCGGGGTTGAGCAGTTGCGGACGCGCCTGCTGAAGGTAGTCCAGCAACGCCTCATGCGCCGCCTGCCCGAAAAGCACCACGCGCGGTTTACCGCCCTTACCCCACACTCGCGCCGCCGACTGCTCCAAGTCCAGCGCGTTCACATCCAAGCTCGCCAACTCGCTGATGCGCAGCCCCGTCGCGTAGAGCAGCTCCAAGAGGGCGCGGTCGCGCAGGCGCAACGGGTGGCAATCCGGTTCCGGCTGCTCGACCAGCTGCTCTACTTGAGCCGCCGTGAGGCACTTCGGCAACGCGCGTTTCTGGAGAGGCAACGCAATCTCCGCGCTGGGGTCGTGCGCAATCCAGCCCATCGCACGGCAGAACTTGAAGAACGCTCGCAAACAATACAACTTCCGCGCGCGCGTGCGTCGGCTTGAGGCGCGATGCGAATCCAGCCAACTCCGCACTAAACGCGCGTTCAGATGCTCCACCTGCTCAAGCCCTGCGCCGAGCGCGTACTCCACCAGCTGCGCTAAGTCGGTCGCATATGCTTTCACCGTGTGGGGCGAACGCGACGCGCTCAGATGCGTCAAAAAACGCTCCACCGCCTCGTCTAAATGCATCGACACTATTCTACCCTGTGCGGTATAATCGCCCTGCATAACACGGATGACTCTACAACTTGCAGGGCGAGCGACGCTTTGGCTGAGCGCACTCGTCGCAGGAGGGTGGGCGTTGTGCGCCCCTGTGGACGCTCAGTCGCTGGATCCCCTCGCGATACGCGCCCTCCACTATAATCTGCAACGCACGCCTCAAGGCGAGTTTATTATCGAGTTGCGCGGCGACGCTCGGTTGACCTATCAGGGGCGAGAGCTGCGCGGCGAGGCGTTCCTGCTGGATACCGAGATGCGGCGTGTACGCGCGGACGCGCCTTTCAGCCTCCATGCGCAGGAAGGCGCACTCAACGGGCAACGCTTGGACTACTTTTATGAGCAGGGGCGTGGCGTTTTCGAGGGCGTGCAGGGCAACCTGTACGGCGTATATATCGAGGCGGCGCGGCTACAGGGCGGCCTCAGCGATTTCACTGCGACTGAGACGACCGTCTCCACCTGCGACCCGGTCCGACCGCCGATACGGGTGCGGGCGCGCGGCGTGCGCCTAACCGACGGGGCGCGACTGACCCTGCGCGACGCACGCCTGTTCCTGTATGGGCGCCCGATCCTGCGTCTGCCGCAGCTAACCCTGCGCGTGCGTGAGACGACGGAAGTGGTGAACCTGCCCGCGCCTGTCTATAGCCGTGAGACAGGCTGGGGCGTGCGCCTGCGCGTGGAGTTGCCTCTCAGCGACAACGCGCTGCTGCAAGCGTCGGGGGTCGCCTACCTGAAATCGCCGCCAGAGACACGCGTTCTGCTGGGGGTCGCACTGCAAGGCGGCGAACCCTCGCTGGGCGAGCCTGACCTGCGCCTGCGGTTCGAGCAGTCGGCTCTGTATAACCTGCGCGCCGCGCCCGAACGCACACCGCCCCCACGCGCGACCACACTGCGTGTGGAATACTCCAACGATATCCGCCCGCTGCTCGCCCCACGCGAGCGCATGCGCCTCTCGCGGCGCGAAGTCGGACTGTCGCAGCCGATAGGGAAGCGCGACGGCTTCGGCGAGATCAGCCTGCGCTACGGCAGCGCCAGCGAGCGCGTCGCCCTGCTGCGCAGCCCCACCTACAACCGTCTGACCTTAGAGGGTGAGTGGCTCCAAACGATGGCGCGATACGGCGAGGCGAGTGTTCGAGCGCACTTGTGGGGCAGCTATGGGGGGTATCAAGGCGGCTCCGAGTACCAGTGGCTCCGAACGCAGCTGGAGCTGCTCTATCAGCCGCGCGAGCCGTTGACTATCATGCTGGGCTACGCGCGTGCGTCCACCCGTGGCGACAGCCCGCTCTTGATCGAGCGTCTCCAAGTTAGGCACGAGGCAAGCCTGCGCATGGAGTATCGGACGGGCAACCTCCGTGTGGGCGCACTGCTCAAGTACGACCTCGAGGCGCGCGACCTTTATGATGTGCAACTGCTGCTCGGCTGGCGCGACCGCTGT
Organism: bacterium; assembly: GCA_029335935.2. Taxonomy (GTDB): domain Bacteria; phylum Armatimonadota; class Fimbriimonadia; order Fimbriimonadales; family GBS-DC; genus GBS-DC. The sequence continues at coordinate 3,749 of JARJMV020000114.1, read as the reverse complement.
CTGGAACCCTATCTCTTCTGGCGCAGAACGCCGAGCGCCGCGCTGGTGGGGGTGAACCTCACGACGGTGCCCTTCTGAACCGAAACCGCCCCGTGGGGACAAACGGGGCGGTTTCTTCGGGGGACGGGTCGGATGGAAGCCTCACTTGAAAAACTCAAACTCCTCAATCGCACGCTTGACCCGCTGCAGGAAGCGCCCAGCATACATGCCATCGATCAGCCGATGGTCGTAGCTCAGACAGAGATTCATCAACGGGCGAATGGCAATCATATCGTTAATCACTACAGGCTGTTTGACAATCGCGTAGGTTCCCAAGATGGCGGTTTGTGGATGGTTGATGATGGGCGTGCCAATCAGTGCGCCGTAGCTGCCGGGGTTGGTAAGCGTGAAGGTAGCGCCTTGCACATCGCCGACGCCAATCGTCTTGTTGCGTGCGCGAGTCGCGATCTCTTCCAAGTCGCGCGCGATATCGATGAGCGATTTCTTATGCGCGTCGCGTATCACAGGCACAATCAGCCCTTCCTCGCCCTTCGCGCCCAGCGCCACCGCCACGCCGAGATGCACATAGTGGCGCACGATAATCTGGTCGTCCTGCAGCGTGGCGTTCATCATCGGGAACTCTTGCAACGCTTCGGTACACGCCTTCACAAAGAATGGGGTGTAGGTCAGGCGCACGCCATACTGCTGCTGAAACGACTCCTTGTTGCGCTCGCGGAACTCCACAAGTTTGGACACATCGACCTGGATCACGGTCGTGACATGCACGGCGGTGTGATAGCTCTTGGTCAGATGTTCGGCGATGACCTTGCGCATGCCGGCGAGCGGAACGATTTCCTCGCCCTCGCGTGGTTGGGTGGGTTGTGCAGGGGCAGGTTGAGGCGCGGCGACAGGCGGAGGCGTCGGTTGGAGCGCAGGTTTGGGTTCGGCAGGCGCAGGCGGAGGCGTGGCGGTTCGCCGAGCGAGATACGCCTCCACATCCTTGCGCGTCACGCGACCGCCGGTGCCCGTGCCGGGGATTGTTAGCAGCTCTTCCATGCTAATACCCTTCTCCTGCGCGATTTTGCTCACCACAGGCGAGATGAAGGGGCGTCCGCTGCGCGGTTGACCGTCGGTTCGCGGCGGCGCCGCGGGGGCTGCCACAGGCTCCGACACGAGCGCTACCTCTTCACCGCCGCCATAGAAGCCAACATTCTCGATAGGGGGGGGCGCGGAGACAGGTTTCGGCGGCTCGTCCGCACGGCTCTCCATCGCCGATGCAATCAACGCGAGCTCCTGACCGACCTGTACCGTGGCGCCTGCGTCTGCTAAGATCTTTTGCAGCACGCCCGACGCGGGCGCGGGCAGCTCTGTGTTTACCTTGTCGGTCATAATCTCCACAATCGGCTCATCTTCCTGTACCGTGTCGCCCTGCTGTTTCAACCAGCGGACAATCGTGCCTTCCACAATACTCTCGCCCAGTTCTGGCATAATCACTGCGACAGCCATCGTTCGATCTCCTTCAGTAGGCTGCCAGTTCACGCGCGGCGAACACGATGTCGTCCACGCTGGGCAGCACGAACTTCTCCAGTGGCTCGGCAAACGGCACGAAGGCGTCTTTCGCCGCCACTCGCTTGATGGGCGCATCGAGCAGTTCGAAGCTGTGTTCGGCGATACGCGCGGCGATCTCCGCGCCCACACCGCCTGTCTTCGGCGCCTCGTACACAATCAACAGCTTGCTGGTCTTTTCCAGCGACTTGAGAATGGTCCCCATATCGAGCGGCTTGATCGTGCGCAGGTCTATCACCTCCAGCGAGACGCCCTCTGGCTCCAATCGTTGCGCCGCCTCCAGCGCGAAATGCACCATCGCGCCGTAGGTTACTACCGTGATGTCATCGCCGTAGCGTCGCACGCGCGCCTCGCCCAACTTCACGATATAGTCCTCGCTGGGGTCGGGAATCGCGCCCTTCACGCGCCGATAGAGGTACTTATGCTCGTAGAACACGACAGGGTTATTGTCGCGAATGGAGGCTTTCATCAGCCCGTAAGCGTCGTCGGGGAAGGCGGGTTGCACCACTTTCACGCCCGGCGTGTGGAAGAACCACGCTTCAAACTGCTGACTGTGATAGAGGCTGCCCCCTACATAGCCGCCCGATGGACCGCGCACCACGATGGGGATTGGAGTCTTGCCCCCGGAACGGTACAAGAATGTGCCAGCGACATTCACCACTTGGTCGAACCCGTAGGAGATGAAGTCGAGGAACTGCATTTCAGCGATGCCTCGCTTACCTGTGGCGGCGGCGCCCACGCACACTGCGATAATCGCCGTCTCGGAGATGGGCGCGTCGATGACGCGGTCGGCTCCGAAATGCTCCAAGAAGCCTGCCGTCACGCCGAACGCGCCGCCCATGCGTCCGATGTCCTCGCCAATCGTGAACACATTCGGGTCACGCTCCATCTCTTCCCACATCGCGAGCCGAATCGCCTCCAGAAAGGTCACTTCCCTCATTTGGACACCCCCGCGCTCTCGTCGTAGATATCTTCCAGAGCGGTGTGTGGTTCAGGGTCGGGACGGCTGATGGCGTACTCGATGGCGTGTTGGATCTCCTCCACCACATCGGAGGGCGGTTCGGGCAACTCCGACTCTGTGAAGTGCCCTGTGCTGAGCAGATATCGACGGAAACGCGGCAGCGGGTCGCGCTTCTCCCACATCTCGATTTCTTCGACGGGGCGATACTGTCGGGCACGCGTCTCGTCATGGTCGGCGTGCCCCTGCAGCCGATAGGTCACGCACTCAATCAACACTGGACCCTTGCCTGCGCGGGCGTGTTCGAGCGCGGCGCACATGGTGTTGTAAACCTCGATAAAGTCGTTGCCGTCGATGCTGTAGCCGGGGATGCCGTAGCCTTTGGCGCGTTCTGCGACGGTATTGGTCGGCACTTCCAACTCCACAGGGGTCGAGTAGGCGTACTGGTTATTCTCCACCACGACGATGAGGGGGAGCTTGTGAACGGCGGCGAAGTTCAGCCCTTCATGAAACGGGCCTGTGGCGGTTGCGCCCTCGCCCGTGTATGCCACCAGCACCCGATCGCGCTTGCCATCCAAGCGCAGCGACCACAGCACGCCACACGCTACAGCAATCGTGGAACCCAGCATGCTGGTCGAATGCACGATGCCTTTGGAGATATCGCCCATGTGGCTCCACGAGTCTTTGCCGCGTGTCGGGGCTTCTGCTTTGCCCCACACTTGACACATCACCTCTTCAGTGGTCATTCCGCGCAGGATGAACACGGGCATATCGCGGTGGATAGGCGAGACGAAATCGCCCTCTTCCAGCGGGTAGGTCGTGCCGACGATAATCGCTTCCTGCCCGCGCGAGCCGTATACATTCCCGCGACGCAGGCGTCCTTTTTTCTTCGCGTCGTACAAAGCCTCGTCGAAGACGCGGGCAAACCATAAGTTTCGATAAACCTTCTGTAAATCGCTCTTCGTTAGCCGCTCGTGGTAGGCGACGGCTTGGCGTCCGTTCTTGCGTCCAGTGCGCACTCTGCTCAAGGCGATTCCTCCTACCGGCATGGATTATACCCGATTGCGTGAGGGCGTTCGAGGCAACCTGCTGACTTATGTGCTTGGATAAGACTATCCCAGCCACGAGTGGCTTGGACATTCCTGTCCAAGCACGGCTCGTCGGCGGGACGCCGACGGTACAGTGGCTTGGACATTCCTGTCCAAGCATAGTTTGTCGGCGAGACGCCGACGCTACAGTGGCTTGG
>JARJMV020000073.1 GCA_029335935.2 bacterium | reverse complement strand
TGGGGCGCGGGCGGCTTGCAACCTTTCATATCGTAGCCCAGTGCGTGCATTAGCCGCTCATAGTGCGCCCGCACACGCCCCTTGAACGCGGTAGAGGGGATGTAGGCGCGCCCCTGCGCATCGAGCTCGATGCAGCGGTCTACCAGCGCGGCGGTGCGCCCCACGCCCGCGATGTGCAAATCGCTCACTAACTCCACACGCACTTCCATCTCGAACGGAATCAGCTGGCTCATGCTCTCATCTCCTTCAGCGCAGGCTCTTGACCATCTCCAAGAGGTCTAAAATCGGCGCGAACAGGGCTGGGGTCGGCTGGTCGCTTTCAGGCGTTATCCGATGCAGCGTCTGTGCAGGAAACAGACTGACAGACGCGCCCGCGCCGTTCGTGGCTGAAAGTTTCAAGATGCGTTCGAAGAAGGCGTTCGCGTCGGACGACCTTTCGGCGCGCGCTCGCTGGTACACGAAGTGGAGTAGCGCGGCTTCGATAGGCTGGCGCACGAACGGCTCGGCGAGGCGTTGCAGGCTACCCAAGTCGCTCTGGATAGCGGTTGCGCACTGCAGGAACGCATCGAGTTCAGGCGCGGTCAGCGGCTGCATCGTGAGGTAGATGGGCACGGGTTGCGTCCGTCCCTTGCTCGGACGCCCTTCCCGACGGTAGTTGCGCAGCAGATGCGCTTTGTAATCGCTGGGGATTTGGTCGGCGTTGGTGGTGAGGAGGAAGGCGAGGGTTCCGCGCCCGTGCGCTTTCACCCCGCGCTTGGCGTACTTGAGCAGGTAGCTCTCGGTGAAGGGGACGACGCGCGACACGGGGGCTTTCTCGTCGCTGATGAGGCAGCCGACGCCGTAGCAGATGGGCGTCTCGCCCACGATGCATTCCTGCGGATTGCCTTTCTGATAGTCCAAGTCGGTCAGCTCCAGAAACTGCTGGCAAAAGCGCAGGGCGAGTCGGCTCCAGGTGAACAGGCTGAAGTCGTCGCCGCCCACGACCAAGATTTCGTAGGGCATGCGCTGGAGATGGATTTTAGGCGTGAGCGCGTCGTGCATGGCTTGGCTCAGCGCGAGCGCAATCGCTGCGCGGTTCACCAGCTCGGCGCGGCGCGTCCACTGCAGGCTCGCGCCCAGCGAGTCGAGATTGCGCGTAATCTGCCCGAAGTTGCTCCCGTCGCCGTAGATAAACGCAACCTGTTTTTTGGCTTCGCGGGCGTCGGTTTCGGGAACCAGTTCATCCAAAGTGCCAGAGAAGATTTGCCGCCAAAGCGACTGTTCAGGCGCGAGGGGTTTGAAGTATCTGCGGAACCGTTCTTCCAGCGATTGCTTTGGGTCTCGGCGTTCCAAAATGCCCGCGTCGATGAGGGGGCGGACGCCCAGCTGGCGTCGTTCGTCGGCGTCGCCTGCCTCGCGCTTGCGCTGACACGCTTCGCACAGGGGTAGGTAGTCGCCGTTGGGTGTGCGCTGGAGGATGGTCGCCGCGCGACGCCTGCAGAGTGCGCAGCGCGCCTCGAACGGGAGACACTCCCACACGGGCAGCTCGGCGCGGTAGCGGTCGGCGTCCATCGCCGCGAAGAAATCGCGCATGCAGGTGCTGTAGTCGCTCAGAAAGCCGCGCAGCGAGACTGTGTGCGCCGCCGACGCGCAGAAGGCTGTGAGCGTCTTTTCGTAAAAGGCGCGTTTGAGCTGCTCCACCCAGTCGGCAGGCTCAGGCGCGAGAAAGATTAGCGTCGACGCCACCTTCTGCAGGATACACTCGCGCCCTATCTGCTCGGCGGCCTGCTGCGCCATCTCATCGACAACCTTGTCGAGCAGTTGCGACGCGCCGCGAATCTCGGGCAAGCCAGAGGTCTCGAATACATACTGCTTGATGCGCTGCGCCGCCAAGCTGACGATGCAGAACGCGGCGTCGACGGGCGCGCGGTTCGAATCGCCCCTGTGAATGGCGTCGATGAGGTTCTGATGGGGCTGAAGTGCGTCGGGCAGGGCGTCGCTTGCGCCTTTCAGATAGTGCGCCAGCCCCAGTGCGATGGGGTATCTGCTAAGCGCGTTCTGGATGTCGGGTAAATCCACCAGCTCGTGCAGCAACGCGCCCAGCCGCGCCTGGTGGAGGGTCTCGTCGTCTACCCCCAGCCGACGCAGGCACACATTAAGCAGCGCGGCGGTCGCCAAGTGGTGGTCTGCCGCCAACAAGGCGGGCAAGTTGGGGTTGGGCTGCGTCTCGGCGGGCAGGATGGGCGGAAAACTTTGCGCATCCAAGAACCCCGTGCGCCACTCCGCTGATGAGGGAATCCGTCCACCGTTCTCATACACCAGTGGCGCGCCTTTAGCGAATGTTTCGCCTACTGCCTCACGCCCGAAACGCAGCGGGAACACGCGCTCGTAGTAGGTCGTGAACCAGAACTTTGCTACTCGGTTCGCGGCGTCGGCAGCAGTGCCTGCCCCGACATGCCGCGCCAGCTCCTGTGCCAAGCTGTCGCGAATCTGGCGACGTTGCTCGTCGTTGAGCTGATATCGATACCCTGTGAACCGATCGAGCCACTCGGTCATAGTAAGACTCCCTTCAGAACATGCTATAACTTCGTGGCGAACACTGATATTCCTGCTGGTATGTAAGCGAATTTGCGGGTTATCCCTGCAGTAGGGAGGACCTCTTTGTGGAGGCGAGGCGCGGAATCGCTCGGTTCACTCGGCGTTGGGTGGGTTGGGGGCGAATGTGTTGTAGAAGCGTGTGCGTTCTGTCTCGAGTTGGAAGGGGATTTGCGGGTGCGCGTGGGCGGGTGCCGTGCAGTTGTAGGCTAAGATGAGGCTGTTCACGCGCTGCATAACGGCGAGAATCCCCTGCCAGCTCGCGTCGCGCCAGGCGTGGAACCGCTCCGCGCTGAGCTGCTGGGCTTGGGGATACTCGCGCTCGGCGATATGCCAGAGGCGTTGGGCGTCCTCGCGCAGGCGTTCGATCTCGCGGGCGCGCTCCAGCCAGTCGGGCAGCACGCCTGCGCTTTTGAGCAAGCGGATGGCAGGGCGCAGCTCGGGCGGCGCGAACCACTCCTCATCCAACGGCAACGGCTTGCCCTTGCCCGGCAAATCGTCGAACTTGCCTTCCTGCATCGCCTCCTCTATCTTGCGGTCGGCGATGAGTTCGATCACTCGCTGGATGTCGAAGCCCGACTCGCGCATCGGCACAGGCTCCTTTACTCATACGGAGGGTATCTAAGCATTCTCGATGGCGCGCCGTTCCTGTTCGCTGAGGTGGAGTTGCACCTCGGCGTCGGCGAGTTGCACAACCGTGTGCTCATCGCTGTTGCGCAGCTGCTCCAGTAGCGCATCGATGGCTTCGGGGGTGAGGCGTCGGCAGTAGATGTCGCCGACCTGCATCACGGG
>JARJMV020000063.1 GCA_029335935.2 bacterium | reverse complement strand
GCACCACACGGTCGCGCCCTTCCAGCTCCATTAGCTCCACCAGCACGAACTCGCTGCGACTGGTGGGCAGGTTCTTGCCCACATAGTCGGGGCGGATGGGCAGCTCGCGATGCCCGCGATCGATGAGCGTCGCCAACTGGATGCTGGCTGGGCGACCGAGCTGCATAATCGCTTCCAGCGCGGCGCGCACGCTCCGCCCCGTGTAGATGACCTCGTCCACCAGTACGACGCGCTTCTCGCTAATCGGGAACGGTACATCGGTCTGGCTACGGGTGAGCGCGCCCTGTTTGCGCTCCACATCGTCGCGGAAGGGCGTGATGTCCACGCTGCCACAGGGCACGCCGACGCCCTCAATTTGCGAGATGGCTAACGCCAGTCGCCGCGCGACAGGCGCGCCCCGACGCTGGATGCCAATCACCACCAAGTCGCGCGCGCCGCGATTGCGTTCCAATATCTCGTGAGCGATACGAGTGATGGCGCGACGCATATCCTCCGCGTCCATCACGATAATCTCGCTTGCCTCCATCGAGTGGAGTATACCTTTATTGCTGGAGTTTCACCGCGCCCGTCTCTTGCAGGCGTAACGCCCACACAATCCCACCCAGCAGGTGGCGCTGGTACGCCTCGCTTCGCCACACATCCAGCCGATGCCCCAACGCCGTGTAGAACACACGCCCCTTGCCATAGTCGAGGCACCATGCCAGCAGATGGTCGCCCGACTTGCCTGCTTGCGGCGTGCCGTCTTCAGGGTGCTTATCCAGCGACAGCAGCACCGTTACATGCTTGCGATTGTTCTCTTTGAAGATGTAGATTTCGTCGAACACGCGCCAGGTGGGCGCAAGGTGCGCGACGGCGGGATGGTCGGGCTGCTCGACCTTTGCCTCCACCTCGGTCTGCCGGCCGTGATAGGCGAACTGCCCTCGCACCATCGCCAGATATTCGGGACGATTATGGTAGGTGTCGGCAGCAGCATGGATGCCGATGAACGCCTTGCCTGTCTGCAGCCACTCTAAGAACGCCTGCAGGTCGGGGACGCCGAGGTCGCCTGTGGTGTTGAGGAACACCACACCATCGTATTTGCCATCGGTGAGATATTGTGGTGTCAGCATCCTTTGCACATCGCCTGCATCGCGGCAGTAATCCACCTCGAAGATGCCGCTGCGTGCACCGATTGCCGCGAGTATCTTCTCGCCGAGCTCGATCGAGTCGGCATGTCGGAAGCCTGCCGTGTGCGTAACCACCAGCAGGCGCTTCTTAGTTGGCTCCATGCGCATCTCCTCCTTCTGTGGGGCGGGCGCAAGCGTCAGGAAAGCCGCCATCAGCAACGCCAGCGTGTACATAACGGGATTATACCGAGTTAGCGTTTCTCGTTCAAAGGCTTCACCGTGCGTTCCGTGATCACTTCATACGAGAGCATCGTCATCCACGAGGTTCCGTCTACACATTCGTCCGCGCGCACTTCCATCTGCCACCGTTGCGCACGCTCGATATACAGCTTCCGCTTCGGCAGCGAGTCGTCACTTGGAACATCATCGTATTGCTCCGCGCGTACGATTACATCGGGGTCGTGAGAGAGGCGAACAGTCACTCGGAGACACGAGCGAAAGTCTATAGGGGTGCGCATTATGTCGGGGGCGCAAGGAAACAAGGCTGTCCTTGTCTCCAAAAGTCTGTACAATCCCTCGCGCGCTGATGGGGGCAAGTCGCTTTGGGGTCGCCCTCTGCACTTTCCACGCGCGTTGGTGCCTCAGGCGCGTCGAAGTGTTCGCGGTACTTTGCCCACGCCGATTCTTCGTTCGCCTTAGCCTGCTCGTAGGCGCGTTGGACAGTCTCTGGCAGTGCAGGCGGTGGCAGGGACGCCTCACCCGTACTGGCAAGCTGTGTCCAGAAGTGCGGCGGGGTTCGCAAAAGGAGTTGCAAGATCAGCCATTTATCTGGGTTCTGCGCTGCTTTGAGGAGCAGCTCGCGTCGAAGCGCGAACTGTATCAGCGCGTCGTAATTGTCCAACGGCGCGAAGTGCGGCTCCACAAGAGGCGCGTAGTTCGTATCTGGCTCAGGATCGACAATCTCTGCACCCATGCTGGTCTGCAGATACATCGCGTGGCTTGGGGTACGCCCCACAGCCTTGCAGAACGCCTCGTAGTCAGCGATAGGAGCGATTCGGGGATCTCGCGCAGGGCGCGCTGCAGGAGTGGGACACGGTTCTGGTTCAAAGCACGGCGTAGGAGGTTCTGCTACTGCACGATTTGGGGCGACGCCTGCAGTACATAGCGCGGGGGCGCGTCGGATTCGTCTTCCACGACACGCCATTCATATCCGAAGGCTGCCGCCAAGAGGCGCATAGCATCGCGCAGGGGGCGGTTGGTCAGCCGAGCAAAGGCGCGCTGGTCGCGTATCGACGCATCAGCGCTCAGCGACACACCTGACTGCTTGCTCCAATCGCTCAGCAGCGTTCGCAAGGGCGCCCCCGCGACGCGCACCGTAAGGGGCATATCCAATCGCGAATCCGTTCCAGCGTAGGTTGCGCCTGCGCACAACCCAACAGCGTTCAGGCGCAAAACGCGCTCCATCCAACACGCACAAAACTCCGCTTTAGAAATACTGCCAGTCACCTCCGCTGCAGGTGAGGCTCCTCTGTCCCCTACGCCATGCAGCAAACGCTTCGCCCACCAGCCACGCGGCGAGCGCGAAGATGAGCGCGCTGACGCCCAGCAGGAGCGTATTGCCCTGCAACGCGAAGTTGCGCATGCCGATTACGAGCGCAGTCAGCGTGGCAGTGAGCATCAAGCCCATCGGCAGCAGCGTGTAGAGCGTCGGACGCCCCAGCGCGCGCAGGTAGAGCGAGACCACCAGCAGCGCCAACGCCGCCAAGAGCTGGTTCGACGCGCCGAACAGCTGCCACAGCAGCGCGCCCACCGATTTCAGCTCGCCCGTGATGGGGTCGGGGGCTTTCAGCAACGCGAAGAAGCCAATCAGCCCCACTGCGAGGAGCGTCGCCAGCGTGGCGTTCTGCAGGGGCGCAAGGTTCCACGCGCGCCCCAGCTCTTGCAGGTTGTAGCGGATGAGCCGTGCGCCCGTGTCCAAAGTGGTGAGCGCGAAGCCGACCGCGACGGTGGCGACGAACACTTTGGCAATCGCTATGGGGATGCCCAACGCGCTCACGATTGCGCCTGCGCCGTGAACGAAGTTCGCCAGCGCGCTTTTGCCTGCAGTGAGCCAGTCGGGGTAGCGCGCCTGCCACGCGTCGCCCAGCCCTGCCGCAACCGCCAGCAGTGCGAGCGTAGCTAACAGCCCCTCCAGCAGCATCGCGCCGTAGCCGATCGGCAGCGCATGGCGCGGCTTATCCAACTGCCGCACCGTCGTGCCCGACGCCACCAGCGAGTGGAAGCCCGACACCGCGCCGCAAGCAATCGTGATGAATAGGAGCGGAACCATCGGCGGCGCGCCCTGCGGCGCAAGGTTCACCGCAGGCGCCGTTATCGTGAAACCGCCCGCCAGCGCGCCCCCAAGCAGCAACCCCATCCCCAAAAACAACTGGAACGAGTTGAGATAGTCGCGCGGCTGCAGCAACAGCCACACAGGCAACAGCGTCGCAAGGAGCGCATAGCCCAACAACAGGTAAGTCCACAGGTTCGCCGTGAGCGGCGCGCCGCCAAGCGTCGTGATGGGATACTGCACGCCCAGCCCTACGAACACGAGGCTCAGCAGCAGCGCAGGCGGCGTGAGCTTACTCAGAGGCACACGATACCGATAAAACAGCACGCCCACGACCAGCGCAAGCAAGATGAGCATCGCGCTGGGCAACACCGCTTCGGGCACATGACCGCCCTCCGCGCCGCCTGCGCCAGGCGCGAACAGGTTCGCGATATTAATCACGAACACGCCCATCGCTAACGCTATCGCAAACACGCCAAATAGTACGAACAGCACGCGCGCCCGCGCGCCTGCCACATCATACGCCAAATCCGCCACACTCCGCGCACGGGTGCGCATCGAGCTGTAGAGACACCCCAAATCATGCACGCCGCCCACGAAGATACAGCCCAGCACAATCCACAACAGCGCAGGAACCCACCCCCAAATCACGGCAATCGCAGGTCCCAACAGCGGTCCCAGTCCCGCGATGGAAGCGAAGTGATGCCCGAACACAATCGGCGCAGGCGCAGGCACAAAGTCGCGCCCGTCGCGCAGCTGGTGCGCGGGCGTCGGCTCGGTATCGTCTATCGGAAACACGCGCCGCGTCAAGAGACGCCCATACCACCGATACGCCAGCCCCAGCAGAATGGCAACGCCGCCAAGCATTACCAGCGCGCTCATAACGCCCTATTAATTCTCTCCGACCGACCGAGTGTCCTACCGAAGAAGGTACGATTTAGCGTTGCGGTACAGCCGCCTGATGCGCCGCCAAGAAGTGGTCGTGCCCCACATAGTAATGCACCGAGTATTCGGCAGGCTTGAACCACACGATACCTTTGGGCATCACCGCGAAGAACGGCTCCACGAGTTGATGGGCGGTTTCCAACGCCACCTGCCCGCCGTCAGCGCGGGTCACGCTACAGTGGAGCAGGTCGTCCTCGCCTTCGAACTGGATGATGTAGCCTTCGAGCTCGGCGCGGTAGCGCGCGGCGGCTTCCAGACGGATTGGAACGCCCGCTTGAATGTCTTCAAGCAGGGCGTTCAGCACGCGCTGGATTGGCTCTGCCATCGCCTACGCCTCGATAGACTTCACGCGCAGAATCGTCATCTGCTGGCGGTGTCCCCAGCGTTTGCGCTCGTTCTTCTTGGGCTTATACTTGAAGCCGATGATTTTGGGCGCCTTGGTCTGCTTCACCACCTCGGCGACGACCTTCGCGCCGTCCACATAAGGCGCGCCGACCTTCAGCCCGGCGTCGGTGCGCACCATCAGCACCTCGCTAATCTCTATCTCGGTTCCCGGCTCGGCGTCGAGTTTCTCCACGCTCAAAATCTTGTTCGGCTCGACGCGATACTGCTTGCCGCCTGTCTGAATGATTGCGTACATCGCTATTTGCCTCCTGTTCGAGATCGATATTATACCTGCTGCTATGGATTGCACAGTGGCTTGGACATTGCTGTCCAAGCAGTATGTTGGCACGGACAGGAATGTCCGT
>JARJMV020000045.1 GCA_029335935.2 bacterium | reverse complement strand
CGTGGCGGGCGGCGTTGCAGCAGGCGTATAACGGGGCATCGATTCGCTCATGACCACGACGGACGACGCGGTTTCGGGCACAGGCGGAGCAGGGCTAATGCGCATGTTGAACACCCAGCGTGGCGCGGGCGCAGCGGTGCGATAGCTGGGCGAGGACTGTACAACAATCACTAACGGCGCACTTGGCAACTGATTGTGGGGCGCATCGGTTGTCAGCGCCAGTGGCGTCGCGAGGGTCTCTTCAAGGCGCGGCGTTGCAGCGGCTGTCTCCGAGATGGGTTGCGAGCGCGGCAGCGTCAGCCAGCTCAGTAATAAGCCGACGCCCAGAGCAGGCGCTAACACGCGCCAACTCGGCGCGAGGCGCTTGGAGAGGTTAGAACGGCGCGTGGTCGAGGCTCAAATCCGCTCGCGCAAGTCGGGCGGGGGCAACTCGCGCGGCAGCCGACGCACACTGCTCCCGACCGCTTGCCACAACTCAACTGTTGCACGGCACGACTCACAGCGCAAGAGGTGCGCCTCCACCGCGTTCTCATCGAACGGGTTCAACACCCCGTCCACATAAAGACTCAACTTCTCCTCCCATTCGGGACAGTGTAGCGTTCTACCCATAGTGCGCCTCTAACTGATTAGACGGCGTTCCAGTGGAATTGTACCGCACTGTGGGGCGAAATAATACGCCTAAGCCGCCTGTTTTTGGGTTTCGGCGATGGGAATGCGCAGGATGAACTCGGCGCCTTGCTCTGTGTCGCCGAGAAGGAGTGTACCGCCGTGTTTTTGCGCAATCTCCAGCGAGATGGCAAGCCCCAGCCCCGTGCCCTTGTTGGGGTCTTTGGTGGTGAAGAACGGGTCGAAAATCTGCGAGCGGATTTCGGGCGGCACGCCGGGACCGTTATCGCGGATGCGCAGCTCGGCGTAGGTGCATTTCCCGTCGTCCGAGCGAGCAGTTTCGATGCAGATTTCTCCGTTCTCTTGACCCTCCAACGCGTCGCGGGCGTTGGTCAGCAGGTTAATCACTATCTGCTCCAGCGAGTTTGCCTCGCCCAGCACGGGTGGGAGGTTGTCGGCATAGTGTTCGAAGAGCGTGATGCCGCGCTGACGGAGCTGTTCACGCATCAGGATGAGCGCGTTCTGGGCGACCTCGCTGAGGTTCACAGGCTCGAACTCCTCGCGTGGCTTGCGCGAGAAAACGCGCAGGTGCTGAATAATCTGGCTCATGCGCACGGTCTGGCGGTGGATGATGGTCAAATCTTCGTGGAGTTGCTGAATGAGTTGGGGAGTGGGCAGTTCGCTCAGTGTTTCGAGGTTCTGCTGGGCAATTGCGCGGATGATGGCGAGTGGTTGGTTCAGCTCGTGGGCGACGCCCGACGCCAGCGTGCCCAGCGAAGCAAGCTTGCTGGATTGAATGAGCTGTGTCTCGGCTTTCTGCAGGGCGTCTACCATGTGGTTGAACGAGTCGGCGAGGTCGTCTAGGTCGGGGCAGCCGCGACTGGGCAGTTGCACGCGCCTTGTGAGGTCGCCCGCCGCGATGTCGTGCGTCGCTCTGACCAAGAGGCGTAAGGGGCGCACCAGCGTCTTGTGCAGGAAGACCGTGCCTATAAGCAGGAATATCAACACGCAGAGCATTGCCACGCCGAACGCCTCACGCACGCGCTCGTTGACGCTGGCGCGCAGGTCGTCCGCGACGCCTATGAGACGCTCATTCATCTTTTGGAAGGCATTGCTGAGCAGTCCTGTGAGTCGCTGCTCCAGATCGGTCTGTGTGGCGCGTGCAGAGCTTGCCAACGCTTCCATGAAGCTGCGTTGTTGCGCTTGTGTTTGTTGGGTGAGGGTCTCGGTCGCTAAGGCGACGGCGCGCTGCTGCGCCTGCTCAATCTGCTGTCGGGTTGTCTCGCGTTGGCGACGCCACTGCGCTTCGAAACGCGCTTGTGCGGCGGCGCGGCTTCGGCGCAACTCGTCGCGTATCTGCGTCTGCTGGCGATCGAAATGTTCCTCCAGCGACTGGTGGATGGCGTTGACCAGCTGGAACGCCTCGTCGGCAGGCTGCGCGATGAACAGTATGGCGCGCAGGGTGCGCACAGGGGCAATCGTGACGAGATATTCGCCGTCGGTCAGTTCCACGCGCAGGCTTTGAGCGGTGTTCGGCGTTTGGAAGGTTTCGGGCAGGTGCGTCTCGATTTGCCCCACGCGCGTCCGATTGGTGTGTGCGAGGATGAGGCGGTCGTGCTGAATCAGCGCGACGCTGCCGCGTGCGCTCAGTCGGTAGCTGCGCACCAGCGCATCCAACTCGTCTAAGCTTACCAGCGCGTATATCGCGCCTTGCAGCTCCGCCCCGCGCTGCAGCACGGGCGTTATCACGGGCACTAACGGCTGCAATCGCCCCTCTACGCGATAGAGATGCGCCTCACCTAAAATCGTGTCTTGTTCCTCTACAAGGCGCGTCCAGAGCGCGGCGCGTTCTTTCTCCACGGCGGCAGTCTCACCGCGAGCGTCGGACACCGTTAGCAGCGTCGCGCCGTGCTTATCGAGCAGGGTCAGCCGCTGATACGCTGGCTCGCGGTCTTGGAGCGCTTGCAAAATCCAGCGCGCCTCCTGCAAGTTCGCGTTCTGGATGGCGGGCTGCTGCGCGATGAGCGTCAGTTGCGCGGTATAGTTGCGCATTAGCCCTTCCACCTGACGCGAGAATTGCGCCGCGAGCTGCGCCGAGTGTTGACTGATGATTTCCTGAACCGCCGACTGAGTCGCCTCTTTGGTGGCGGTTTGGAGGGCGGCAAGCGACTGGGTTTGCGTCGTTTGTACGCTCTGCTCGATCTGTTGGAGGGCATTGTCAAGGCTCTGCTGCGTCTCGTGTTCGGCGCGTTGCAGAACGTTGCGCGTGCGCGTCTGCAGCTCTCCCATCGCCTGACGCAGTAGACGCGTTTGTTCTTGCCGCAGCGTCTCGCGATAGGTTTGCAGTTGCGCTTGCATCTGCTGTTTCGCTTCGGCGTGCGCTTCCTGAACTCCTGAGGCGACGCCCGCGCGTAGGCTCTCGCGGGCGCGGCTTAGCTCCTGTTGCACGCCCTCCTGAAATCCTTTGGTGGAACGCGCGACATGGCGGTTGAGGTAAGTGTAGAGCAGCCCACCCGAGAGTATCACGGGTATCAACGCCGTGAGTGTGTAGAACAGAAGCAATCGCTCGCGTAAGCCCAGTCGTCTCATGGGTCGTACACCTTCCGTGCGAGGTTGAGTAATGTCTCGTGGATAGCGACGCCGAGCGTGCGTGCCGTTTGCAGATTGTAGTAAATAAGCACGCGGCGGGGCGCGAGCAGGGGGAGCGTTTCAGGTTCTTCGCCTTGCAAAATCTGGATGGCTTGCTCGGCGGCTAACGCGCCTTGCTCGGCGAAATCGACGCCGACGCCCATCAGCGCGCCGTCGCGCACGACTCGCTCCGCGAACGCTACGATGGGGATGCGTTGCGCCTGCGCCCAGCGGAGGATCTGTTGGAACGGCTCCGACCCTGCGCACACGGGGTCGGGCACTAACCACAGCGCGTCCA
>JARJMV020000042.1 GCA_029335935.2 bacterium | reverse complement strand
TGTGCGCTGAGTGGGAGTATTGGGGGATGCGTCTTCGGGCGTGCGGACTTGTTGCGCTGGGGAGTGCTGGTGATTGTGGGCTTTCTGGGCGCTTTGCTGATATATGAGCAGGCAGTTGTTCTAGCGTTGCTGTTGGGGCTGTGCCTCTGGAGCGTGTCGCGTGGGTTGCCGCTGCGCGCAAGGCTCGCGCTCCCCCTCCTCTGCTTGCTCTTACTCCTGCCCTACCTTGCTTTTTATCGCACGCATATCCCCACGCAAACTCAGTATCATCAGCAGCGGCTCAAGCGGTTCAAGACTCTCCCTGAAACCACGCTTCACTGGCTTGTCCCCACAGGGCGCGAAGTGCTCACGCAGATCGATGTCGCCCGTGTGTCGCCGTTCAACTTGCTGATACCGGGCTTCTGGGTCGCGTGGCTGGCGCTGCTGGCATATCTTGTGGCGTTGCGCGAGGGGTTGCGTTCGCGTATCGGTTGGCTCGGCTGGCTGGGTTCGCTGCTGGCTTATGCTCCGTTGATGCCTGTGCTGCCGCTGATGCACTACTACTATCTTCCTGCGGTCTTTCGTGCGCTCTGGGCGGGTATACTTTTGGTATGCCTATTTACACTGCGCCCGACGAGAAGGGCTACTTCGGTCGCTTTGGTGATAGCTGTCAACACAAACGCTAATCATAAGCCTCGCGACGGTGGCGTACGCGCGTAACCAGAATGCGCTTTGCACCATCATCGATTTCATACACAACCCATAGCGTCCTACGCGAAGCCGATAGAGGCGTTGATGCCCCTTGAGCTTGACAGTTCCGCGAGGGCGAGGCGTTTCACGCAGGGCGTCTATAGCAGTGGCTATCCGACGCTGCGCCTCCTTTGGCAAGGCGCGTAGCTCCTTCGCTGCGGACGCGACAAACTCTATCTGATATTCAGGCAGTCTGCTCTTCCTCCTGTTCTATCTCCGCTTTTAGCTGCTCCCACGCAATCGTTGGCTCTTGCTTGCGGGACTCTGAGATTAGGATGTCGTAGAAATCTTCCCATAGGTCGCCCCACTCGGTCAGGTCGATTAGCACAGCTTTCTTTTTCCCGTGTTCGTCTACTACATAATCGATACCGCGCATAGTTTCCTCCGCGGCCAGAATATACCCCACTTTTAGAGGCTCCCCGTTCGCATGCCCGACGGGTATACTTTTGGTATGCCTGTTTACACTGCGCCCGACGAGAAGGGCTACTTCGGTCGCTATGGTGGACGCTATGTGCCTGAGACGCTCATTCCTGCCCTCGACGAGCTGACGGACGCCTATCTCCACTTCAAAAACGATGCCGACTTCCAGCGCGAGCTGAACTACTATCTCATCACTTTCGCGGGGCGTCCGACACCGCTTTATTTCGCTGCGAACCTCAGCACCGCGCTGGGGCGGCAGGTGTATATCAAGCGTGAAGACCTGTGCCATACGGGGGCGCACAAGATTAACAACGCGCTGGGGCAGGCGTTGTTGGCGAAGCGGATGGGCAAACAGCGCATTATCGCCGAGACGGGCGCAGGGCAGCACGGCGTGGCGACGGCAACCGCCTGCGCTCTACTGGGGCTGAGCTGTGAAGTGTACATGGGCGCGGAAGATATGCGTCGTCAGGCGTTGAATGTGTTTCGTATGAACCTGCTGGGCGCGAAAGTCATCCCTGTCGAGAGCGGCACGGCGACGCTCAAGGACGCCACCAGCGAAGCCATCCGCGACTGGGTGACGAATGTGCGCACGACGCACTACATCATCGGCTCATGCGTCGGTCCGCACCCGTACCCGATGATGGTGCGCGATTTCCAGTCGGTGATAGGGCGCGAGGCGCGCGAGCAGATCCAAGCCTATGCGGGGCGCCTGCCCGACGCGATAGTCGCCAGCGTGGGCGGCGGCAGCAACGCCATCGGCATCTTCTACCCGTTCATCGAGGACGAAGGCGTGCGACTGATTGGCGTGGAGGCGGGCGGGCGTGGCTTACATACGGGCGAACACTCCGCCAGCCTCGTGGCGGGCGAGTATGGCGTGCTGCACGGCTCCGCCAGCCTCGTACTGCAAACGGACGATGGGCAGATACGGCTTACGCATTCCGTCTCCGCAGGCTTGGACTACCCCGGCGCAGGTCCCGAACACGCCTACCTCAAAGAGATTGGGCGAGCGGAGTATGTTGCTGTGACCGACGAAGAGGCGTTGGGGGCGTTCGCGTGGCTCGCCCGATACGAGGGCATCATTCCTGCGCTGGAGTGCGCCCACGCCTTCGCCTACCTTAAAGACCTCGCGCCCACCTTGACGCCTGACGGCGTAATCTTGGTTAATCTGTCGGGGCGCGGCGACAAAGATGTGGCGCATGTGGCGGAGATACTCAGCACGAACGCCGCCCACGCTTGATCCGGGGTATACTCAATATATAGGGGGTAACGATGCGAACTGACGACTGGGTGGCGTTGCAGCATGTGTTGAATACAGGTGTCAGTCCCGATGCAGTGTGTCCGTTCGAGCATTTCCTCTTGTTCGAGGACGAGCGTCTGGCGGGTTTCGCCGCGCTCGCCTTACAGGATGTGGGCTACCAGGCGGAGGCAGGCGCCACTGCGGACGGCGGTTGGTTGGT
The DNA here is from genome assembly GCA_029335935.2 of bacterium. Lineage (GTDB taxonomy): Bacteria > Armatimonadota > Fimbriimonadia > Fimbriimonadales > GBS-DC > GBS-DC. The sequence goes on along the minus strand of JARJMV020000042.1, from coordinate 1,692 downwards.
GATTGTATATACCTACCATCGCCCCGATGCTTCCGAGCTGGAGCGACGCATCGACTATTTTGAGCGTGTTGCCCAAGCTTATGGGGGCGAGTACGACGGCTGGGGCGTGCCCGTCAAACGATGAGTAGTTGATGATGCGCAATCTCGTCTTGATTTTGGGCGACCAGTTGGACAGGCGTTCGGCAGCGCTGGACGGCTTTGACCCTGCCCACGACGCCGTGTGGATGGCAGAAGTCGCCGAGGAAGCGACGCATGTGTGGAGCCACAAGGCGCGGATTGCGATTTTCTTGAGCGCGATGCGCCACTACCGCGACTGGCTGCGTCGGCAGGGCTACACCGTGCATTACCACGCTCTGGACGACCCTGCCAACGGCGGCAGCTTCGCCAGCGAGCTCAAGCGCGCCGTCCGCCAACACCAGCCCCAGAAACTCATCGTCGTGGAACCCGGCGAGTGGCGCGTCCTGCAAAGCTTAGAACAAACCGCCCATCAGCTTGGCGTGCCCCTCGAAATCCGAACAGATCGACACTTCCTTAGCACTATCGATGAGTTCAAACGCCACGCCGCCGCACGCAAACAGCTCCGATTGGAGTATTTCTACCGCGAGATGCGCCAGCGCACGGGGATTATGATGGACGGCAAGCGACCGTGGGGCGGCGCGTGGAACTACGATGCCGAGAACCGTCAAGCGTTCGGCAAGCAAGGACCAGGCTTAGTGCCGCAGCCCATCTCATTTGCGCCCGATGCCATCACGCAGGAGGTTATCCGCCTGGTGGAGACGCGCTTCCCCAACCACCCAGGCAGCCTGAGCGCGTTCGACTGGGCAGTGACCCCCGAACAGGCAGAGCAGGCGTTGGACGACTTCATCGAGAACCGCTTGCCGCTGTTCGGACCCTATCAAGACGCGATGTGGGCAGGCGAGCCGTACCTGTATCATTCGCGCCTCTCGTCGGCGATTAACCTCAAGCTGTTAGACCCGCGCGTTGCGATCGAGCGCGCCATCGACGCCTACCGTCAGAAGCACGCGCCCTTGCCAAGTGTGGAGGGCTTCGTGCGCCAGTTGGTGGGCTGGCGCGAATATATCCGCGGCGTCTATTGGCTCTATATGCCCGCATACCTCGAAAGCAACGCCCTGAACGCCCAAGCGAACCTGCCCGACTTCTACTGGACAGGCGCGACCGATATGAACTGCCTGCGCGAGACGATTGGACAGACTCTCAAGCATGGCTTCGCGCACCACATCCAGCGACTGATGATTACAGGGCTCTACGCGCTGCTGCTCGGCGTCCATCCCAAGCAGGTGCATGCGTGGTATCTGGCAATCTATGTGGACGCTGTGGAGTGGGTGGAGCTGCCGAATGTGTATGGTATGTCGCAGTTCGCGGACGGCGGGCTGATGGCGTCGAAGCCCTATATCGCCAGTGGCAAGTATATCCAGCGGATGAGCAACTATTGCGCGAGCTGCCGCTATCAGCCCGAAAAATCCGTCGGCGCGGACGCCTGCCCGTTCACCACGCTCTATTGGGACTTCCTGATGCGCCACGAGGCGGCGCTCGAGAACCATCCACGCTTGGGGCAGCAGATACGCAACCTGCGCCGTCTCAGCGCGGCGGACCGACAGGCGATACGCGCGCAGGCGGAGTCCCTGCGGCGACAGGACGTCAATAGCTAACCTAAGCCGACTCCCGTTTCAC
>JARJMV020000029.1 GCA_029335935.2 bacterium | reverse complement strand
GACATGAATCACGCCGTTGGAACACTCGATGTCCGCACGAACTACGCGCGCATCGTTAATTCGAACGGTCTTGTTTTGAACACGAATATTAACATTCTGTCCCTGCAAGGTTTTTGCAGAGCGCAGCTTGACAACATCTTTAGACATAACCTTGCACGAAACCACATGGTAGAGCAACACTTGCTTGAGAGCCTCTTTGTCCTTCAGCAAGGCGTCTACCTGCGCCTTGGGCAGCTTGGCGAACGCTGCGTCGGTCGGAGCGAATACCGTGAACGGTCCCTCGCCGCGAAGCGCATCCACAAGGTCTGCCTCCTGAACGAGTTTCACCAAAGTCTTGAACTGACCAGCAGCAATAGCCGTATCAACGATATCTTTACGCTCGGCGCGCTGGCTTACTGCCACTGCGCCAATTAACGCGCTTGCCAACAATATGGCAGGTATGCCCCAAATCCATCGGTTATTCATAGTCGTCTCCTAATGTTTATCGTGTCAATAGATTACCCGTGTCTATGCAAGCCAGTCTGTGATTTGAATCACACTGGGGAAAATGGAGAAGTTCATCGTGTCAGATTGCGCACTTGGTGAAGCAGGCGCCGCAAGGCTTTCGTGCTACGAACACCGCTTCGGTAGGCATCGTTGCCCTCTCGGATAGGATCAGATTCACCACCTCGGCAAAGATTCCTGCCGCCCACGCGGGCGCCACCCCCATCCCAGTCCAAGCGCGACGACCCCCAAACAGCCGTACACCCACCAATCGCCCCAGCGCACATAGAGCGTCTGGTCGGTGCGCGGCGCAATCGGGTACACCAGCACCCCTGGCTTGCCCATCGGCAGCGAGGCGACAAGTGCCCCTGTCGGCGCGTAGAAACCGCTCATCCCTACCGTTGACGCCCGCGCCACCCAACGCCGCGTCTCAATCGCCCGCACCACACAGAAGTCGGCGTACTGCTCGCGCACCGCACGCCCAATCAACCAGTAATCGTTCGCCATCACTGTGAGCCACTGCGCTCCATCCCGCACCTGATGCCGCGCCACCCAACCAAACAGGCTCTCCACGCAGATGAGCGTCCCTACAGGGAGCGACTGACCCACTTGCAGTGCGTGCGCATACGCCCCCGCCTCCAAGGAGCATCCAACATGCCACAGCCCCTTGAGCCAGTTGCGCAGGGGCGCAGGCGGCGACCACTCTGTGAACGCCATCAACTTCACCTTATCGTACCACGCGACCCCGCCCTCCGAAGCGATGCCCAACGCGCTGTTGTAGCCCACCTTGTCAAAGCGTCGCGCGCCGAGGAGTATCGTGAGTTGGTACTCCCGCGCCCATCCTTTCCAACGCTGCAACCGTTCTTGGGCGATGCTCCCGCTCGTCTCGCTGAGCGTGTATGGCTCGGCGACTTCGGGCAGCACTGCCCACTGCGCTCCGTGACGCGCCGCCTGCCGCAGCCAACCCTCCATCTGCTCATCGTAAATGGCAGGCGCAAAGACGCTTGTAGGCAAGTCTGCTTTGGGTTGCACCACGGCAACCCGCAGCGGTGAATGCTGGGGCGTTCGGAGGAGCGCCATCGCCGCCACCCCATAGCCCAGCCACAATACGCCCAGACCGCTTAGCCCCAACGCCACGCGACGCGCTTGCCCACGCCCGATGAGCGCAAGTCCCCCGTTCCACGCCATAATCAGCCATTCCACCAGCCACACCCCGCCTAAATCGGCAGGCTGCACCAGCAGCGGCATTCGCGCCAGCCCCAATGCCAGCATCGCCCACGGAAACCCCAACGCTCCCAAACTGCGCCCCCACGCAATCGCCGTCCACACACTCGCCGCGGCAACCGCCCAACCCCAGCCCGACAGACGCATCCACCCCATCAGCCAGCCAAACAGGGCGCTCCAACCCGCATACCACACGAACGCCAGCGTCCACGCCACCCCGCCCAACCACTCCGCCCGCGCCTCCTGCGCGAAAATCGGCGCCGCATGCCAACTCATCACGACGCCACACGCTAACCCCCACCACAACCCCAACCACGCATTGGCGCGCGCCTCACCCTCCCGCAGCTCACAAAGCCACAGCGCAGGCGCAAAAAGCAGCGTCCACCACCAGCCCACAGGCGCGAACGCCAACCCACAAAGCGCGCCGCTCCCCAACGCCTTCCACCACGCACGCATCAGTATCCACAGTTCCCCAGCATATGCCACGGACTCCCCTGCGGACGGTTCGGACAACGCCAGCACAGCCGACCCTGACTGTCCCGACCCGCTAACCCGAAAATCGACGCCTCACAAAATTGCCCGCCCTGATAGTACGCCGACACCTGTAACAGACAATATCGCGCCGCGTGCCCACCATCCCCGCGCAGCACCTCGCCATACCCCCGACGTGCCTGCCACGAGCGCGCGTGCCCATCAGCGAACGCCAAGTTCACCCGCTCGCTATGACGCCCCTGAAGGTACGGCGTCAAACTCGGCAACCCCGCCATCACCGCATCGTAATACATCGCTGTCTCACTGGGAAACTCCACCTGCGCCTGCGACACAGGCGGATGAAACGCGCCCGGCGGCAAACTTCCCGCCTCGAACAGACACCAGTTGCCCATATAACTGCTCTGCCGAAAGCCCATCGCGGGGCAGAGCGTCATCACCTGCGCGAACACCTGGGCTACATCCATCGGGCGCGGGTCGGAGGGGCACAGCACGATTTCCTTGTCCTTGATGTAGGGCACGAGTTCGTGATAGAGCGTGAAGAGGCACGGTTGGTTGTTGTGTTGGCTGCTGTAGGCGGCGAGGGGGTAGCTGTCTTGCCAGTCGCCGAGGTAGGCGAGGGTGCTTTGGGCGAGTTGGCGCAGTTGGGTGATGCATCGGGTGGCGCGTCCTTTTTCGCGGGCTTCGGCAAGCACGGGGAACAGCAGGGCAACGAGCAGGGCGATAATGCCCAGCACGACGAGCAGTTCCACCAGTGTAAAGGCACGCTGTTTCATCGGCGTCGGCTCCTGAGATAGAGATAGCCCGCGAGCGCGAAAAAGATAACCGCAGGCACGAAGAGCAGGGGCGAAAATCGGCGGCGAGGCGTCTCAGGGGGAATGAGGTTGCCTTGTTGGTAACTTAGCTGTTCCAACGCCTTTGTATCGGGTAATGTCTCCTTCCATCTATATTGTACAACACGACTCCAATCCCCATGAG
>JARJMV020000020.1 GCA_029335935.2 bacterium | reverse complement strand
TGTGAACCTCGCCGAGCGACGCTTGGAAGTCTATCGCGAACCTGCTAACGCACACTACAAGTCGCTGCGCTACTACGCGCTGGACGAGACCATCTGCCCCCTCTTTGAGCCTGAGTGGCAAATCCCCGTCCGCGAACTGTTCGGCGGCGCAGAGCGATGATGATACGCATTCCCAATTCGGGGTACACTTACAAGCGGCGCGGGAAGAGACCTACCCCCTGACCGCGAAAGGGTTGCGATAGCGATGGAGTCGCAGGCGCGTACGGGAGATTGGCGCATCACGACGCTGGGGACGGCGATTCTGCAATCGCGGTTCCGCACGCTCAACCGCCCCGCGACGCCATTTGAACTGATGGACGACGCGGTGAGCTACTATCGCGAGAACTTCAAGACGCTGTTCCGCATCTCGCTGTGGACCTACCTTATCCCGATTATCTTCTCCCTGCTCCTGCTGGCGCCGATACTCTACTTCGACGCGACCTCGTCCCAGATGTCGTTGGGTTCCATAATAGTCGAGTATCTGGGGTTGCTCTTGCTCCTGCCGTACTTGACAGTGGCGCCTCTGCTGCAGGCGGCGTTCACCACGCTGGCGTTCCGCAAGTTAGCGCAGGGCGAGCCAATTACGCTCCGCTCGCTCTGGGAGACGCTCAAGCCACGATTCTGGCAACTGATTGCCAACCAGTTGTTGGCAGGGATGGCGCTGGGTGGGATTGTCTTGATACTCGGCGTCGCCGCCTTCGTGATGATTCTGAGCATGTCCTTCGCTACCACAGCCATTATGGCGTCTACTCCCACACTGGGGATTGCGCTGTTCGCAGTGACAACGATTGCGATTGCCATATTATTTCTTGTAATCGCCGCGATGGCGACCGTCTGGTTCATCATTTTGCCGCAGATTATTGTGCTGGAGACCAACACCGACGCCCTCAGTGCCTTCTCACGCGCCTTTGAGCTGATACGCCCCCACTTCAAGCACGCCGTGCTGAGCTACCTCGCCTTCTGGGGCGTGCAAGCGGTATTCATGCTATCGGTTCAAGTGCTGGCAGTGTTGATTTTGGGCGTGTTAGTGGGCGTCATCGGAATCTATTCCGATATCGAGCAGGCGCTCTCGCGCTGGTGGCTCTCCCTCAATCAGTTGTACGAATCGGTCACCTATGTTACTGATATGTTTGTGATGCCTATGATGTATATGACCAGCATTTTATTCTACTTTGACTTGCGCTACCGTTCGGAGGGGCTGGACATCTATGAGGCGTTGCGGGTGGATGCGGGGGATTAGGTGGGTATTCGCGCTCTTGCTCTGTTGGCAGGTGAGTGCGGCGTCGCCGTTGGACGCACTGCATCAGGTGGAGCGTGCGCTGCAATCGGCGCAGCGGGCGAAGCCATCCGACCGCAGAGCTTTGCTGCAGCAGGCGGAGCGCGCCCTCGCCTCGTTGCCCCATGCTGCGCAGGAGCCGCTGAAGACGCTTATTGCGAACGAGCAGATAGCCGACGCCCTGCGCACAGCCCGCGCCTACCGAGCGACTCTTCAAACCTCGCCTAATCCGACAGTCTATTCCTCGGAAGTGAAAGCGCAGCTGGATGCGATTTTCGCTGAACCCGACATGCAGATACCGCCCAAGTCGCTGGGCGAGCGATTGAACGAGGCATTCGTGGATATGTTCACCGCGCTCATACGCTGGCTGCAACGGCTCTTCGGCGGGGTAAGGGGGAGCGCGCTGACAGGGTTAGCGCCGTTCCTTCAGGGCGTGGTGATTGTGGTATTGGTGCTGACGCTTGCGCTCGCGGCGTCGTATATTCTGGGGCGTATCCGTTGGGGACGCCGCGCGCCGTTGTCGCCGCCTTCGTTAGAGGGTGCGTTCCAAGACGCCCGCTCGCTGACCGCGCTGGAGTGGCGCGAGTTAGCGCGTCGGCTGGCGAGCGAACAGCAGTTGCCGCTTGCCCTGCGCGCCTACTATCTGGGGCTGCTGCGCCTGCTGCACGAGGCGCGCCTGCTGGACTACGATCCCGCGCTCACGAACTGGGAGCATTTGCAGCGTCTGCGTCTGCCTCCCACACCCCTTCTTATGCCGTCTACTGCTCCTATGCCCGACCTTGAGCTGCGTCAGGAGGTGTATCGCCTGCTGCGCCCGCTGACCCTGCAGTTCGACGCGGTTTGGTACGGCGGCGCGACGCCCCCCGAAAACGCGCTGCACGCCTGCGAAACGGCGTTCGAGACGCTCCTGAAGAGGGTGCAACCCCATGCAGTTCCTGCGTGAGCGATTGGGTCTGATTGCGCTTGCAAGCGTTGTAGCGATACTGCTGCTCTACTCGCTGCGCTTAGCGAACGAGGCGCGCGACCCACGCTATGCGCCCCTACCCCTGAGCTATAGTCAGCATCGGCTGGGCGCGAAGGGCTTGGCGCGACTGCTGGAGCGTAACGGCTACGAGGTACGCTCGCTCAAACGCACTTTTCGCCATCTGCCCAAAGACGCAGGTCTGCTCATCATCTTTCCGCCGCCGTTCACCTTCACGACGCCGAGTAGCCCCTACACCGATCAGGACGCCGAGTATTTAGACCAGTGGCTTCAAGACGGCGGTCGGGCGATACTGCTCAGCGGCGACGCACGATTGCCTGAACGCCTGCGCGAGGACGCCTTACGCCGACTGCCGATTGCGCCGTTCCCTGCCGAGCGTTTTTTGGAGGCGCACCCTGCAGTGCCTGCACCGTGGCTGGAGGGCGTCCGCACCGTGCGCATGGGCAATCAGCGCGTCAGCCTCTCGCCGCGCGAGACGCGCTGGGTTCCCCTACTCCACACAGGCGGCGATGTGAAAGGCGCGCTGTGGTACTACGGCGAGGGGGTTGTGTTCGAGTGCGCCGACTGGCAGTGGCTCGCCAACGAGCATCTGCGCGACGCCGATAACGGCGCGTTTATCTTAGCGGTCGTGCGCAAACTTCTGCCCAACGGCGGCGTCATCTATTTCGACGACGCAGGTCAGGGCGACTTGACGCAGACGCGGCAGGCGCGTGGCTTCTGGAGCATCGCCCCTGCAGGCGTGCGGATTGCGTTCGCGCATCTGATGCTGCTCACGATTATTGTGATGTACTCAGTGGGTAAGCGTTTCGGGCTGCCGCGCTACACGCCGCCGCGCGCGCCTGCGCTCAACGAGTATGTGGACGCGCTCGCGGGCGTCTACGAACGCGCGCGGTCGACGCAGCCCGCCCTCGAAACGGTTCTGGACGATATACGCCGACGCCTGTGCCGACGGCTCGGACTACCTGCCGGGGCGACCTTACTGCAGCTTATCCCATCCGTGCGTGCCGCCGCGCCGCTGCGCGACGCGCTCG
>JARJMV020000003.1 GCA_029335935.2 bacterium | reverse complement strand
ATGCCGACGGAAAGGCGAATGAAGTCGGGTGTGACGCCTGTAGACTGCTGCTGTTGGGGGGTGAGTTGGCGGTGGGTGGTGCTGGCAGGGTGGATAATCAGGGACTTGGCGTCGCCGATGTTCGCCAGGTGCGAGTGGAGTTTCACCTGCTGAATCACGCGCACGGCGGCGTCGTAGCCGTCCTTGACGCCGAAGCCGACAATCGCGCCCTGCCCTTTGGGCAGATACTTCTGCGCGAGCGTGTAATAGGGGCTGCTGGGCAAGCCCGGATAGTTCACCCATGCCACCTTCGGATGCTCGCTGAGCCACTGTGCCACGCGCCGCGCGTTCTGGCTATGGCGTTCCATGCGTAAGTGTAGCGTCTCCAGCCCCTGCAGGAACAAAAAGGCGTTGAACGGCGAAATCGCAGGCCCCAAATCGCGCAGGAGTTGGGCGCGCGCCTTGATAATGTACGCCATCTCGCCGAACGCCTCGCGGAAGTTCAACCCGTGATAGCTGGGGTCGGGCTGCGTAATCTGCGGGAACTTGCCGTTGTCCCAGTTGAACTTGCCCGAATCGACAATCACGCCGCCGATGCTGTTGCCATGACCGCCGATGAACTTCGTGGCGGAATGCACCACGATATCCGCGCCCCAGTCGAACGGACGTAGCAGCACGGGGCTGGGTATCGTGTTGTCCACAATCAGCGGGATGCCATGCTCATGCGCGATGGCGGCGATTGCCTCAAAATCATGCACATCGAGCTTGGGGTTGCCGATTGCCTCGATGTAGAGCGCGCGCGTTTTGGGGGTAATCGCCTTGCGGAAGTTGTCGGGGTCGCGCGGGTCGACAAAGTGAACCGTGATGCCGAACTTCTGGGGGAAGGTATATTTAAACAGGTTGTAGGTACCGCCGTAGAGACTGGTGGTGGAGACAATTTCATCGCCCGTGTCAGCGATGGTGAGGATGGCGAGCGTCTCCGCGGCCTGGCCCGACGCCACTGCCAACGCCCCGACGCCACCTTCCAGCATCGCCACACGCTGCTCGAACACGCCCTGAGTGGGGTTCATAATGCGCGTGTAGATATAGCCGGGCGTCTTGAGGTCGAACAAGCTCGCCGCGTGATCTACACTGTCGAACAGATACGAGGTCGTCTGGTAGATCGGTACAGCGCGGGAGCCTGTCGTCGGATCTGCCTCCTGACCACCATGCACGCAGAGCGTGCCCGAATGGTATCGTGTTTGCATAGTTACCTAACCTCCTCCTAAGTAGATAGGCGAAAGTATACCGCGTGTAACCTCAATGACGGAAATCGGCGTTTGCAGACGCGTTATAGCGTGGGATGACTGCAAAGTCGTCCCACCCCTTTTACTTTGGGCTGCGCTGCGCAGTTAGGTATACTTGCTGTGTACCACCCACTGAAGGAGCAGGAGCCGATGCACTGGAACGCGCATGCGCTGAGACAGGCGTTTTTAAGATACTTTCAAGACAAGGGGCACTTGTTGCTGCCTTCCGACAGCCTCGTGCCGAAAGACCCGTCGCTGCTGTTCACCAGCGCGGGCATGGTGCAGTTCAAGCCCTACTTTCTGGGGGTCGCGCCGCCGCCCGCCCCACGCATAACCACCGTCCAAAAGTGCCTGCGTACCACCGACATCGAGTCCGTCGGCGACCGGTCGCACCTGACCTTCTTTGAGATGCTGGGCAACTTCAGCTTCGGCGACTACTTCAAACGCGAGGCAATCCTGTTTGCGTGGGAGTTCCTCACCGAGCGGCTGAAGGTGGACACCGACCGCCTGCAGTTCACCGTGTTCCAAGACGACGATGAGGCGTTTGAAATCTGGCATCGCGAGGTGGGCATCCCCGAAAACCGCATCTGGCGACTGGGCGAGAAGACCAACTTCTGGCCCGCCAACGCGATTAGCGAGGGCCCCAACGGACCCTGCGGCCCCTGCTCGGAGATTTTCTACGACACGCGCATCGACACAGGTTGCACAAACCCCGACTGCGGTCCGGCGTGCGATTGTGGACGCTGGCTGGAGATTTGGAACTTGGTGTTTATGCAGTACGAGCGGAGCGAGGAGAACGGCAAGCCGAAGCTCACGCCGCTGCCGAAGCAGAACATCGATACAGGCATGGGGCTGGAGCGCACCGCCGCCGTGCTGATGGGCTTCGACAGCCCGTTCGAGACCGATGTGTTCGCTCCGATTGTACAGCGCATCGAGGAGCTGTCGGGCGTGCGCTACAAACGCAGCGAGCCGACCGACACCGCCATCCGCCTGATTGCGGACCACATCCGCACGGCGACCTTCACGATTGCCGACGGCGTCATCCCCCAGAACGAGGGGCGCGGCTATGTGCTGCGACGCATTATCCGACGCGCGATTCTGCGGGGACAGCGCGTGCTGGGCTTCGAGAAACCCTTCTTCGCCGACCTCGCGCCCGCCGTCGTCGAGGCGCTGGGCGAGCAGTACCCCGAAATCGCGCAACGCCAAGACTACATCCAGACCACCCTCCGCTACGAGGAGGAGCGGTTCCGCCACACGGTGCAGGCAGGCTTGGCGCGACTGGAAGAGATGCTTGCCGACCCCGACACGCGCCAGCAGGGGCAGCTCTCGGGCGAGCGCGTGTTCATGCTCTATGACACCTACGGCTTCCCGCTGGAGCTGACGCAGGAAATCGCCGCCGAGCGCGGCATCTCGATCGATATAGCGGGCTTCGAACAGGCGTTGGAGGCACAACGCCGACGCGCCCGCGAGGCGAGCGGCATCTCCGAGAAGCTCTTCGTGCAGACGGGCGCGGCGCTGGCGGAACTGGCGCAACAGACCGCCCCCACCCAGTTCATCGGCTATGAGCATCTGGAGGGCGAGGCGCAGGTGGTCGGTCTCGTGCGCGAGGGCCACCTCATCCCCGAAGCGCACGCGGGCGAGACCGTCGAAATCGTGTTGAACCGCACGCCGTTCTACGCCGAGGCAGGCGGACAGGTCGGCGATACGGGCATTCTCGAATGGCAGGGCGGGCGCGCCCAAGTGCTGGACACCCAAAAAGCGAACGACTACTCCTTCCACCACGCGAAGGTGCTGGAAGGCACGCTCCGTCTGGGCGAGCAGGTTCACGCGAAGGTGGACGCCCAGCGCCGTCTCGATATCCAGCGCCACCACACGGCGACCCACCTGCTCCACGCCGCGCTGCGCCAAGTGCTCGGAACCCATGTGGTGCAGGCAGGCTCGCTCGTCGCGCCCGACCGACTACGCTTCGACTTCACGCACCCGCGCGCCGTGACGCCCGACGAACTGGAGCGCATCGAAGCGCTGGTGAACGAGAAGCTGCTGCAAGAACTGGAGGTGCGCGTGCACACCGATGTGCCCATCGACGAGGCGCGTCGGCGCGGCGCGATGATGCTGTTCGGCGAGAAGTACGGCGAGCGCGTGCGCATGGTGGAGATCCCAGGCTTCTCGCTGGAGCTGTGCGGCGGCACACACCTGCGCAACACGGTCGAGGCAGGGCTGTTCAAGATTGTGCATGAGGGCAGTGTGGCGGCGGGCGTGCGGCGCATTGAGGCGCTCACGGGGCGCACGCTGTACCAGTGGCTGCGCGAGCGCGAACACGCCGTGCGCGAGGCGGCGGAACGCCTGCAGACGCCCGTGCCCGAACTGCCCCGCGCCGTCGAACGCCTCCAACACCAGCTTGACGCGCTTCAGACCGAGCTGGAGCAGCTTAAGGCACGCGCGGCAGCCCAAGCCCTTGAGCAGATTACACCTGTGGAGGTGAACGGCGTGTCGGTGGCGGCGCAGGCGCTCATGGGCGTGGACGCCAAGTCGCTCGGCGCGATTGCCGACCGCCTCATCCAGAAAGGCGTGGGCGTGGCCGCGCTCGGAACCGCGCAGGACGGCAAAGCCGTGCTGGTGGTCAAAGTCGCGCCCAACTACATCGAGCGCGGGCTGCACGCGGGCAACCTGATTCGACAGATTGCGCAGCAGGTGGGCGGCTCGGGCGGCGGGCGACCCGATTTCGCCCAAGCGGGCGGTAAACACCCCGAAAAACTCGCCGACGCGCTCGCCCAGACGCCTCAACTCGTGGCGGAGCAGATGCGCCGCTAACTGTTCTCGCGACGCCAACGCGCGATCGCAGCGTCCACTTCCGGCTGCTTGCGGAACTGGTTTAGGGAGCGCATCGCCTCCTCAGGGAACTGGAGCTTGGCAGCTGCAGCGTAGACCTGCTTCAGCCCTGCGTACAACTCGCCTGCCGCCTGCGAATCGTACGGGTAGGCAGTGGGGGGCGCAGCTGTGAGCCGACCCCGTATCAGCAGACGCACGGCATCCATGTCGATATACTTGCCCGGACAGGTTTTATGAGTGGGTGTGGGGGCTAAGCCGCGCCGCACCAACTCGTTCACCTCGCGATGCCCCATCACAATCAAGCCGTCAGGCTCGTTCAGAAACTTCTCGGTCAGCTTGTATTTCTGGAGCATTTCGAGGGTGTGCTGCACGCCGCTTTCGAGTTGCTGGGGCGTAAGCGGGGCGATATCGCCGTGCCCAGCGAAGCAGATATGATAAGTGGTCTCGTTGATGCCGGCGACACCTGCGGGGACTTTACGCGGGTCGCGTCCCTTCTCGAGCGTGCCGTCGAAGCGGATGACCCGATTGTAGCCGATTTCGCTCCAGCCGCGCTCGCGATGCCACTGGTCAATCTGCGCGGCGGTGGTGTCGAACGCTTGTCCGTCGCGCCCGTGCGCGGCGGTGTGCCAGACGATCCGTTCAATGGTGCGAGCCATAGCGAGCCTCCAGACTGCTGTTTCACGGCGCGAACGCCGCTGTACCGATACGGACTGCGGGCAGGGAATGGACAACCCCCTGTGGTATAATACCCATGATGGCGATGGGCGATTCGTTCGAGTTTATCCGTGAGGGGTTCGAGTCGGAGCCTGTCGAGCCGCACAGCGACGGTCACTATCAGCCGGCGACGGCGGAGGAGGCACGGCGACGGGGCGACGTGGCGTTGCGTCAAGGCGCGTATGAGGAGGCGTTCCGCTACTATAAATACGCGATTCGAATGGATGGCGCAAACAGTGCGCGCTATATGCAGCTGGGCGATGCCTACGCCTATGCCGATCAGCCTGCCCGCGCCTTAGCCTACTACCAGCGCGCCCGCAAGATGAACCCGCGCGACCCCGAACCCTACTTCGCGCTCGGCGAAATCTACCGACGCTACGGACGCTATGACGCCGCGATTGCCCATTTCAAGCGCGCTATCGACTACGGCGCAGACAACGCTTTCGTGCAGTTTAAGTACGCCGAGGCGCTGGCGATGGGGCAACGGTACACCCAAGCGGTGGACGCGGGGCGCGCCGCCGTGAACCACGAACCCAGCAACGGCTTCTACCGATTCTGGCTCGCCGACCTGCTGGAGCAACTGGGCGAGGTGCATGAGGCGATGCAGGAGATGGAAATCGCCACGCTGCTCAACCCCGAAGACGACTACTACCACTTCCGCTATGGGCTACTCTGCATCGAGAACGAGCAGTTCCAGCAAGCCCTTGAGTGCTTCCAACGCGCCCTGAGCTTGAAGCCCAACAGCGCGCTCTACCTCACGCTGCTCGGCGATGTGTACGCCCTGCTCAACGAACCCCATGCCGCCGACAGAGCCTACCAACAAGCGGGCCAGTTAGACAGCTACGACCGCGCGGAACTGCAACGCGCCCGACATATCGCCGGACTGCAGAAGAGCCCCTCCAATTATCACACCGAAGATACATCGCAGATACCAGAGTAAGATTGCTCCTCACTCACACATTGAACCGAACATAGATGACATCGCCGTCGCGCATCACATAATCTTTCCCCACAAGTTGAACCTTATTGGTCTTCTGGGCCGCTTTCCAGCCGCCTGCAGCGATGGCGTCGTCGGCAGGGCACACTTCGGCGCGAATAAACCCCCGCGCCAGGTCGGAATGGATGGTTGCGGCGGCGTCTAAAGCGGTTCCGCCACGGGGCAGCAGCCACGCGCGCGAGTCGTCGCCAATCGTATAGAAAGTGAGCAGGTTCAACTGTTCATACACCGCGCGCACGAGGCGTGGCAGGGCAGGCTCAGCGACGCCCATCATCTGCAGGAACTCGGCTTGCTCCGATTCGGACAGCTGGCGCAGGTCGCGTTCGAAGGTCGCGCAGAGGGTCATCAAGGTCAACTCGCGCTGGGCGCAGAGCGTGCGCAACGGTAGCAACAGTTCGGATTGTGATTCGTTGCCCAGCATGCTCTCGCCGATGTTGGCGACCACCACCATCGGCTTGGCGGTGAGGAACCCGAACCCGCGCGTCCGCGCCGCTAACTCGTGGGGAATTGCTATCGTGCGGAGCGGTTCGCCTGCGCTCAGCGCGCGATGCATACGCTCCAGCAGCGTGTGTTCCGCGTGATCGGCGGCGGTCTCCTTGTGCGATTGGAACAGCTTGGTCAGGCGTTCGAGGCGATTCTCGATAACCTGTAGGTCGGACAGGGTGAATTCGTCCAGCCAAAACTGCAAATCGCGCGCGGGGTCGATCGGTGCGTGGTAGGGCGCGTAGGGGCTATCGAAGGCGCGCAGCACGCACACCAGCGCGTCCGATTGGCGAGCGAGGCTAAGCGGCTGACGCACCGTTTCGGGCTTTTCGGGGTTAAAGTCGGGCAGGTCGTCGCGCCACTCGAACGCAGCGGGCATGAGTTTCTTCGCGCCTGCCTGACGCGCCAGCGTTTCAAAGCGCGGGTCGGGGATGGGAACCCGCGCCACACCATCGCGTGCATGTCCGCCCGACAGCGCGTCAAACAGCGTCGTGCGTCCGCTCAGCGGAAATCCGATGAATGCAACTCTCATGGCGTGAACTCGATGTGAACAGTGGGCGCGGGCGACTGTGCCGGCAGATACCAAAACCAGTAGTAGATGATCGCCAACGCCGTCAGCAACGCCAGCAGGCGCAGCCCGAGTGCCCAACTACTTTTTTTGTCCGTCATCGTCTATAATATAGGAGGCGGTTGGCGCAAAACGGCAGGAATCGCCGTCGCCAACGCGAATGGAGTATACCGCATCGAAACTGAGGAGGCGACGATAGCATGCAGAAAGTATGGCATTACAGTTTGGCGGTTGCAGGCGCAGCCGTGCTGGTGGTGGGCTTGACCGCGCAGGCGCGCCCGCGCCCTGAGGTGGCGCTACTCGGCGTTCGTGTGGTCACCCCCGTCGCACAAGTCATCCGCATCTTCGGCAACCCGACGATGGTGACCAACACCCAAGTCACGATTACAGTGATTGAAGGCTATGGTCAGCAGCAAGGCGCTCAGGGCGGCTTCGGACGGGGCGGCATGATGGGGCCTTCGGGAGCGCCTGGGCTTGGCGGCCCGCCGCGCGGTGGCGACTTTGGCGGAGGGCAGGGGCAGACCCGAATCGAGAACGAGATCGTCTATGTCTACCGCGTCAAGGGCGGCTCCACCTACCTGTTCCAGTTCAACAAGGACGGGCGCGTGGTGCAGATTAGCGCGTATGGGCGACGCGCCGATAATCGCGTGCGCACCAGCCGCGGCATCGGGCTGGGCGACCCCTACAGCAAGGTCATCACCGCCTACGGACACCCTGACGAACACGCCTTCGGCGGCGACCTATATGTCATCCGCTATAATAAGCTGGGCGTTGCGTTCCAGATAGATGCCAAGACGAACCGCGTGACGGGGATCTTCGTCGCGGCGGGCATTCCGACGCTGGGTGCAGGCTTCACAGGCTTGGGCGGCGGTGGTCAGGGCGGTCTGCAAGGACCCGGAGGCGGTATGGCGCCTGGCGGACGACCCGGACGCGGCGGCGGCGCTATCGGCGGCGGCGGACTGGGCGGCCCTGGCGAACTACCACCCCCCGACCTATAAGGAGGCGAACCCACTTGCGCGACCTGCGCGAGGAAATCCGAGACCGTACCGACCTCGTCGAACTGATCTCGCACTATGTGAAACTGGAGCGGGCAGGGAAGAACTTCAAGGGGCTCTGCCCGTTCCATTCCGAGAAGACGCCCTCGTTCCATGTTAGCCCTGCACTGAACCGCTTTCACTGCTTCGGCTGCGGCGCGTCGGGCGACGCATTCGCGTTCCTGATGCGGATCGAGGGTCTCTCGTTCCGCGAGGCGATGCGCCGCTTAGCCGAGAAGGCGGGCATCGAACTCCGCGCCGAATCGCTGCCGCAAGACGCCCCCGACGAACGCGACCGCCTGCGCAAACTGGTCTACGCCGCGAACTTCTTCTACCGTCAGTGCCTCAAGCGCACGCCCGCCGCGCAACAGTACCTCGCCCAGCGCGGATTGACCCCTGAAACCATCGAGGCGTTCGAACTCGGCTACGCGCCCGACGGCTGGGACTACCTGCTCAAGTTCCTGCAGAAACACAACTTCGACCTGCAGGCGGCGGAGACCGCAGGACTGCTCAAAGCGCGCGAGGACGGCAACGGCTATTACGACCGATTCCGCAACCGCATCACCTTTCCGATTCACGATGCGTCGGGGCGCGTGGTCGCTTTTGGCGCACGCACAATCACGGGCGACGAACCCAAGTACCTCAACAGCCCCGAAACGCCCCTTTTCGAGAAGCGCAACACCCTCTACGGCTGGCACAAGGCGCGTGGCGCCATCTTGCAGCAGCGCGCAGCCATCATCGTGGAGGGCTATCTGGACTTGATTATGCTTCACCAGCACGGCTTCACGCATAGTGTGGCCACTTTGGGCACAGCCTTCACAGACGACCACGCGAACCGCTTGAAACGGCTGGTGGAGCGCGTGTACCTGATGTTCGACTCCGACGCGGCGGGTGTGCGTGCGACGCTGCGTGCAGGCGAGGTGCTGCTGCAGGCGGGTATCCCGGTGTTCACTGTGAGCCTGCCGTCGGGGGAAGACCCCGACAGCCTCCTGCGCACGCAGGGCGCGGACGCGCTGCAGCGCGCCCTCAACTCCGCAACGCCGATTGCCCTGTTTGGAATCGAGCAGATTATCCGTGAAGTGGCGGGCGAGCGCAACCCGCTGGAGCTGGAGCCGACGCTCAAAGCGCAGATCGTGGAGCGCGGCCTGCAGTGGGCAGCGAACCTGCCGAGCGAACTGGATCGGTTGGCGTGCTTGGAGCGACTGGCGCCCCTAACGCCTCTGTACCAGACCCGTATGACCGCCGCTCTGCCCGCCCTGCAGCAGGAGCTGAATCGACGATTGCGCACCCGTCGCCGCCCGCGCGCCGCGCAACCCGCACCAGACACCAATCCCGCACCCACACACCCCGCCATCCCGAAAGCTGTGTTCCAAGCCGAGAGTGAAGTGCTCCGCGCGACGCTCTACCCCGACTCTGCCGCCGTAGCGCTGGAACACCTGCCCGAAATCGAATGGCAAATCCCCCTGCACGCGCAGCTTGCCGAACAGCTGCGCGCCCTGCCCCGACCGCCCAGCCACTACGCGCCGTCAGAACTCTTAGACCAAATCCGCGAGGAGCCACTCAAAGACCTGCTGACCGCGCTCCTGATGCAGGAATCGCCCCCCATGACACCCGAATGGGCGCAGGGGTGCGTCCAGCGGCTCAAGGAGTATGCCCTGCGCAGGAAACGCCTGCGACTCGCAGCGGAAATCACGCAACCCCCTCCGCACCCTGAAACCGACACCCAAAACGCCGAAAAGCTGCAGGAATACTGGCGTATCCGCGTCGAATCTATAGGGTAAACGGAGGGTGCGCTATGGATTACTGGTTGGAATCGGACGAGCTGCGAGCACTTATCGAGAGCGGACGCCAATCGGGTTATGTGACTATCGAATCGCTGTTAGCCATCATACCGGAGACGGAACTGACCCCCGACGCCATCGAAGCCGTTCTGGAGCAAATCGAGCTGCAGGGGGTGCGCGTGCTGAACGAGGCGGATGTGTCGGAGCGCGAGCTGCGCCAAGTGTCCGAGAGCGCGGAACGCTTCATCGAG